>JAGBOK010000065.1 GCA_017633905.1 Eubacterium sp.
AGCCGACGGCTCGACCGAAAAAGTGACAGAATCAGTCAAACCAGACGGCTCATCTGAGAAGCAGACAGAGATAGTATCAGCCGACGGCTCGACCGAAAAAGTGACAGAATCAGTCAAACCAGACGGCTCATCTGAGAAGCAGACAGAGATAGTATCAGACGACGGCTCGACCGAGAAGATAACAGAAAAGACCAAACCAAACGGCTCATCGGAAAAAGTAACAGACATAGAAAAACCGAACGGCGCCACCATCCATGAGGAAGTAAAGACCACTGCCAAGGGAAAGGAAACCTCTCAGAAGATCGAGACCTCCGCGTCCGGCAGCGTAAAGATAACCGAACAGGTGAAGCAGCCGTCGGGGGATCAATCCAAGGTGGTCATGAAAAAGACCGGAGAGAATTCCGTCGCCATCAAGCAGGCTGTCACGACTGCCAAAAATGGCAAGATCACAATACCAAAGACCGTGAAGGTAAACGGTAAAAAGCTGAAAGTCACCGCGCTTAAAAAGAACTTCCTAAAGGGCAGCGAGACCAAGCCGAAGAAAATAACGATAAACGCCACGGACATCACCAAAATAGCCAAGGGAGCGTTCAACGGCATCGCCAAAAAAGCGACCATCGAGGTTAAAGCCGGCAAGAAAGACTATAAACGGATACAAAAACTGATCAAAAACTCCGGCATCAGCAGGGGCGTGAAGATCAAACGCATAAAGTGAGACGCTGACAGTGACACCATGTTCAATGTCCGATCAAGACGCGGAAATACCTGTAGTTACGGTGTTTCCGCTTTTTTATGTCATTTAAATCATCTGTCGTCAAAAAAATTTCGTCACAGTTTTGAGTCATTTCGTCACAGTTTTATTGAATATTTTCCCCAAATGGTTTATCATACTTGCAAGCGCCGGATCCAAAGACATATAAACTACACGGACGCAAAACAAGGAGGAAAATAGTATGAAGAGAATCTGGAAAAAGAGGAACAGGAGAAGACTTATATTTATACTTTTTATGGCACTGATGCTCGGCAACAACGTACAGGTGTTGGCAAGCACGGCAGGGGCGTATGTCAGTGATGCGATGACAAATTTTTATTTGAGAATTCAAAACTATCTTAACATAGCAAGCGCGTCTCCTTCGGATACTGGCACAGATACACCGACTGATACACCGACAGATACACCGTCTATGAGACCCGTATCTGTATCAACTCCGACTCCAAAGCCGATAATAAACTATAATATCATATATATGACAGGCATGACTTCAGTAACGGGAGCAGCGGTATCTGTGGTATCGGGTGCTGCAACAGTAACCGATTATAACGTGGTTTCCGCTATGTCTGTTGAGCTTGCTGCCGGCGCAGAGAGAGCTGATAACCCGGGAACTGCCCGTGAACAGACTTATGTCACGCTCAATGCCCCAAAGAAAGACGGATATTTCTTTGACGGCTGGTATATAAAGGATGACTTCTCAGAGAGCAGCCGGATCAGGGACTCCAAGCTGTATATGGACTCTGACAAGGTAGTATACGGACGGTGGATCGAGAACAGGATAGATTATGATCTTCAGGGCGGGACCAATGATCCGGCAAATCCATCCCGCTACAATGTCGGCACAGGAGTATCTGAATTAAAGCCCGCCACAAGAAACGGATATGATTTTTCCGGATGGTTTGCAGAACCGGATCATAAAAATCAGGTCACAGGGGTGTCACAGGCGTCTGGCGGACCTATGACTTTGTATGCAAAGTGGACTCCGAAAGTATATAATATCACTTATGAGTTGGACGGAGGCACCAACAGTCCCCAAAATCCCGATTCTTATACCTACGGTCAGCCGATAACGGGGCTGTCAGATCCCGTGAAAAAGAACCATATGTTTGAGGGTTGGTATACTGATTCCGAATTTACGAAAGAATTTGAGGGTATAGGAGAAAGTGATGCAGGGGATATCACATTGTACGCTTTGTTTACCCCGGCGAAGCATGAAGATGATATAGAAGGTGCGACCTTTGGTCCCCTGTTTGCAAGGGCGACGGATCTTAAGGCAAGATCGATAACACTTGTGTGGGCGGCTGTCGATGGCGCAGACGGATATATGGTCTATGCAAGTCCATGCAACACAGGCGGCAAGGTTTATAAATACAAATATAAAGCAACTACAACGAAAACAAAATGGAAGAATAATAATCTTAAAAAAGACAAGTATTATAAATACTATATAGTTGCGTTCAAGAATAAAAACGGCAAGAAGAAAACACTTTGTACATCCGCAACCATCCATGCCACCACATCAAGCTCTAAATACGGGGTGGCGGAGAGTATCAGCCTGAACAAAGACAAGGTCGGGTTAAAGACCGGCAAGACCTTCAAACTCATAGCAAAGGAGATAAATAAAACAAAGATCATCCGTTCACACAGACCAATATGCTATGAGTCATCGGATGTCAGTATCGCCACGGTGAACAAAAACGGAAAGATAAAGGCAAAGAAAAAAGGCACATGCAGGATCTATGTATTTGCCCAGAACGGACTTTATAAAGAAGTCACCGTAAAGGTAAAGTGACAGCCGCAAATAGTGATCTCATCCATGCGGATTGATTGACTTTTATGCAGAAGTTCTTGACTATTATTAATGATTCATTATAATATAATACGTTATTATGTATACCGTGTTATCAGGGAGACACAGCAGTAAGAAGATGAAGAAGCACTTCTTGTAAAGCACTTAATGATGCTCCCGGTAACACAGCATCAAATGTATGAGGAGGAAGATAGGATGAAAGGAATTTTGAAAAAGGCAGGGCTTGCCTTGGCAACCGGTATTCTCGCATGTGTATGTTTGGTTGGCTGCGGAGAGATATCAAAGAGTGATATCGTGGGAGACTGGACAGTAGATACTGTCAATGGCATGTCTTTGGCTGACTATGCGGCATCTCTCGGCTTGACGGAAGGACAGGTGGTCACAAACCTGACTATCAGGGATGATGACACGATGGTGTCAGAGAGCGCATTAAGTTCGGATGAGTTTGATATCGAGCGCAAGGCTGACGGTTTTGAGGTGAAGCAGAAGGGCAAATCAGAGATCTTTATGTCAGTAAAGTATGATGCGGACGCACAGACACTTACCTATTCAGTTGAGGACGGACAGGGCGGTACCGTTACCCAGGTCATGAAAAAAGGCAAGGGCACTATCGAGCCGTTAACGACAGAGGGTGCGGAAACGACAGAGGGCACCGATGAAGAATACGTCGAAGATGAGGGCACCGGTGAAGAAGAGTATGTTGATGAGGGCGCAGAAGAAGAGTACGTTGATGAAGGCGCAGAAGAAGAGTACGTCGATGAAGGCGAAACTGAAGTAGAAGAAGAGGAAGGGTACGAGGAGTAATATATCAAAAAAACAGCCGGATAGGAGACATAGCGGGAGATCATTCTTAGAGAATGATACTTTAATTGAGTTTTTCGGGAGAAGAGGATGAGAATAAAGATAGCTATTGTTGATGACTATCCGGATGATACCAACCATTTGAGGTCGCTCATAGAAAAGACCGCTCCGGAGGCAGTGACAGACTGCTTTGGGAACGGTCTTGATTTTTTTGCCTGTTTTTTTCCGGAAAAGTATGATATAATTTTTTTGGACATCCAGATGGATGATATGGATGGGATAGAACTGGCAGGGCGTATACGCAGCACAGATCCCGCCACGCTGATAGTATTTCAGAGTACTTCAAGGGAGTATGCGTTTGATGCTTTCCCTGTCCATCCGTTTGATTATATCACCAAGCCGTTTGGCGAGGATGAGATCAGGAAGGTCTTTGATGAAGCTTATAAAGTGCTTATCAAAGAACCCTTGCAGATCACGGTCAGGGTCGCGTATGGGGAGATATCCGTTCCTGTAGACAAGATAATATCCGTTATATCAGACAGGCATAATGTTATTTTCAACATACAGGATTCGGATGAGATCAGGGGCATAGAGACATTCACGTTTATTACGGAAGAATTAAGCGCCTATCCTGCCTTTACCGTGTGCAACAGAGGAGTTATCATCAATATGGATCATGTTATAAATATATACGATGATTCTGTAAAGATGTCAGATGGCAGTATCTGTTCTTTCAGGGTCAGGGATAAAAAAGAGCTGAGGCTGTACATAGCGCAGTATAAGATCAGAGGGATGAAGGAGACGGTCTTATGAACCTCTTATTCAGATACTTTTTAGAGTTCATAGTCGTGATGTTTGCTGCCGTATACGCTTATATACCGGTGAGAAAAAACCTGCGTTTTTCCGCTGCTGCCACATGCATTACAAGTGCATCTGTCTTAGTGGTTTTTTGTATTATCGGCGCATATGTATGCAGCAGATACGGTATATCGTCCAACCGGATAATCATACCTGCCCTACCCGTATTTTTACTTCTGTATATATTGGTGGTAAGGATGCCGGTTTCGGAAAAGTTTTTTTGTTTTTTTACAGCGACCATGCTCTCGGGGTTCTGTACCATGTACACACATTATGTCGGTGCAACCTTTGAATTGAGCAACTCGGATCTGCCTTTTACGCTCAATTCTTCTGCTATTTGTATTGGCATGAATCTGGTCTTTATCCTTGTGTTTTTCAGACCTCTCTTCGTCTGGATACCCGGTATGTTTCGGGAGGATTTTTTAGACGGCGTATGGAACAAAGTATTTATCCTGCCGCTGGCAATGACTGTATTTTTTTTATGGATCACTCCGCTCAAGGCAAGCAATGTGGTAGTGGCAAGAACACAGATCATCGGGATAGTGCTTATCACATTTTTCCCGTTGATCATATGGGGCATGTTCTATATATCGTGGAGGATGCTGCAAAGATACAAGAAATACACGGAGATCCGGGGAGAGAAAGAGCTTCTTGTCATCGAGAAAAAAAGATATGAGCGCTTCATGGATTACCATGAGAAAACAAAAAGGATCAGGCATGATTTCAGACAGTACATATTGCTGCTGAAAAAATATGCGGATGAAGGGGATCTGGATTCGCTGAAAAAGAAGGTCGAAAGTATTCATGAGAGCCTGCCGGACACACCTGAGAAGGTCTGTGCGCAGCCTGCTATTGACGCAGTATGCGGATATTACAAAGAGATCGCGGCAGCAAATAATATAGCTGTAAGCTTTATAATTTCCCTGCCTCACGAGCTGCCCTTTGATGATATGGATCTTTGTTCCATATTCGGAAATCTCTTGGAGAATGCTGTCAGGGAATGTGAAAAAGCTCCCGTTGAAGACAGGAGACTGACAGTTGTATCAAAAATGATATCCGATGAGATGATGGGGATCAGCATAGAAAATACATATATCGGCGAGATCAGGATCGATGCCGTATCCGGTCTTCCGGTTTCAGGAAAGACAGCTCACGGGATCGGCAGGACGGGATATGGAAACGGAGTCAGCTCAGGTCATGGGATCGGACTGATCTCTGTGCGGACAATAGTTGAGAGATTGGGCGGCAACATGATCGTTTCGGCGGAAAAAGGGGTGTTTACGGTAAATATACTGATATGAGATTGGAGGATATATTTATGAAAAGAAAACTATTAGCGATCATCATTGTTATGAGCATGCTCCTGAGTGCGTGCGGAAGCACGGAGGAAAAGACGGAGCAGACAGACAAGACCGCTCAGACGGCAACGGAAACAGCCGAAGCCACAGAGGCGCAGGAAGCTGCGGAGGAAAAAAAGGATGAGACATGGGCGATATACTGGTATCTGTGCGGAAGCGATCTCGAGTCGGGGAACGGCTTTGCCTCGACTGACCTGACAGAGGCTATGAGCGCGGATCTTCCGGATAATGTGACGTTGGTCATACAGACGGGCGGTGCGTCAGAGTGGCATAATGATACCGTGAGCGCTGACTGTATCGGCAGATATGTGCATGGCGGTGCTGATCTCGAACTGGTGGAGGAGCAGGAGCTTGCGAACATGGGAGATGCGGATACTCTCATTTCTTTCCTTGAATTCTGCAATGAGAACTACCCTGCTGATCACAAGATGGTACTGTTTTGGGATCATGGCGGCGGTTCCACATCAGGCGCAGCTTATGATGAGATATTCGACGGGGATTATCTGAGCGTTCCCGAGCTGAAGAAAGCTTTTGAGGCAACATGTACACCTTCTGCGGAGAATCCGCCGTATGACATCATAGGGTTTGATACCTGTCTGATGGCGACTGTCGATGTGGCAGCAGCTTTTTCCGGTATCGGCAAATACCTTGTAGCAAGCGAGGAAACGGAGCCGGCTCTTGGCTGGTCGTATGAAGAATGGCTTGAAACGCTTGCAGAAGACACATCAATATCACCGGCTGATCTTGGAAAGGCGATATGTGATTCATATTACAGTGCCTGTGAGCTTTATGAGCTGGCTGATGATGTCACGCTTTCAGTGACTGATCTTTCAAAGACAGGTGATATTTTGGAAAAATATAATGCACTTGGAGACGAGCTTTTATCCACATGGCTTGGCAGCGGAGATGTCACATATCTGTCCAAGTTCGGAAGGATAGCGGAAAAATCCGAAAACTATGGTGGAAACACCAAGCAGAGCGGATATACGGATATGGTCGACATGGGCAACCTGGCAAAGAAATGTTCTGATCTTCTTCTTGAGAGCTCTGCCGCACTTTTGGAAGCCGTGGAGGCAGCGAATGTTTACAAGGTTCAGGGACCGTTTCATAAAAATGC
>JAGBOK010000066.1 GCA_017633905.1 Eubacterium sp.
CACTTGGTGCGGGCAGGGGAGATATTCCCGTGCCGCAGGACATTCTCGATCTCATCAGACCCGGCCAGCAGGTACTTATAGATGACAGCCGCATCAAGATGCATGCCGTCAAGGTATCAACAAAAGAGACCGATGATGCCGTCCACAATGTGACCGTGACCTGTGAGGTAGAGAGAGGAGGCATGATCTCATCGAGGAAAAATATAACTCTTACCGATATATCTGCTGATATGCCGACTCTCACCGCCAGAGATAAAAACCAGATAAAGCTTGTAAAAAAATACGGTGTCACCGGCGTCATGCAGTCCTTTGTAAGAGGGGCTGGAGATCTGTATCTGTTAAAGGATGAGCTCAGGAAAAACAATGCCGATGATGTTCGGATATTTGCCAAGATAGAATGCAGGGCAGGCTATGAACACATAGGAGAGATCGCAGAGGGATGTGATATGGTAGTAGTCGCAAGAGGTGATCTTGGAAACACCTATCCGCTGTGGGAGCTGCCCCGTATACAAAAGGAGATCGCACAGGTCTGCAAGCGCGCAGACAAGCCCTTTATGATAGCGACGGAGCTTTTGCATTCCATGGAGAGAACGGCGATCCCCACAAGAGCAGAGGTCTCCGACATATTCAATGCCGTACTCGATGGAGCCTCGGCGCTGATGCTCACGGGTGAGACTGCCATAGGTGATCACCCCGTGAGAGCCATGCGCTATCTTACCAAGACGGCAGGCACCGCCATGATGACGAACGATCCGAAGATAAAAAAATTATTAGACATGCCGTGAATAGTGATATAAAAGCATACAGGAGGAGTAAAAATGTCAGAGAAAAATAAATACTACATAACGACCGCGATAACATACACATCGGGGAAGCCCCATATCGGCAACACCTATGAAATAGTCCTTGCCGATGCAATCGCGAGATTTAAAAGATTCCAGGGATATGATGTGAGGTTCCAGACGGGGACTGATGAGCACGGACAAAAGATCGAGAACAAGGCAAACGAAGAGGGTGTCACACCCAAGGAATTCGTAGACAGGACAGCGGCTGAGATCAAGAGGATATGGGATCTGATGAACACCTCTTATGACAGATTCATCCGCACGACCGATCCTGATCATGAGGTTCAGATCCAGAAAATATTTAAAAAGCTCTACGAACAGGGAGACATCTACAAGGGCGAATATGAGGGACTTTACTGTACCCCTTGCGAGTCATTTTTTACAGAGTCACAGCTTGTTGACGGGAAGTGTCCCGATTGCGGCAGAGAGGTAGGCAAGGCAAAGGAGGAGGCGTATTTTCTGCGCCTGTCCAAATATCAGGACAGACTTGCGAAGCACATAGAGGAGCATCCCGAGTTCATTCGACCCGAGTCAAGAAAGAACGAAATGATAAACAATTTTATAAAGCCGGGACTTCAGGATCTGTGTGTATCGAGAACGAGCTTCAAGTGGGGCATCCCCGTTGACTTTGATCCGGGGCATATCGTATATGTATGGATAGATGCTCTTTCCAACTATATCACGGGAGTAGGATATGATGCCGACGGCGAGCACGGCGAGCTCTACAACAGGTACTGGCCGGCGGATCTGCACCTGATAGGCAAGGACATACTGAGATTTCACACTATCTACTGGCCGATCATGCTGATGGCCCTTGATGTGCCTCTGCCAAAGCAGGTATTTGGTCATCCGTGGCTTTTGACAGGCAGCGACAAGATGAGCAAGTCCAAGGGCAATGTGATCTATGCTGATGACCTTGTTGACATATTCGGTGTCGATGCGGTTCGCTATTTTGTTATCCACGAGATGCCTTTTGACCACGACGGCAGCATCACATGGGAGCTTGTCATAGAGAGAAACAATTCAGATCTTGCCAATGTTTTAGGCAATCTTGTAAACCGTACAGTGTCCATGAGCAACAAATATTTTGGCGGTATCGTCGAGAATAAAAATGTGACGGAGCCGGTCGATGATGAGCTGAAAAAACTGGCTGTTGAAACTCCTAAGATCGTATCCGAAAAGATGGATGAGCTGAGAGTAGCCGATGCGGTGACTGAAGTGTTCAAGCTTTTGAAGCGCTGCAACAAATTCATAGATGAGACTGAGCCATGGGTGCTTGCCAAGGATGAGGAGAAAAAAGACCGCCTTGCAACAGTGCTTTATGATCTCATAGAGGGCATCCGTATCAGTGCCGATCTTCTCTATCCGTTTATGCCCGATACGGCAGAAAAAATGCTCTCCCAGATCGGCGCAAAAAGGTGCGATCTTGACGAGCTGATCAGTCAGGGATTTGGCGGATATGAATCCGGCTCAAAGGTCTGTGAAAAGCCCGAGATCCTGTTTGCAAGACTTGATTCGGATGAGGTCATGGAAAAGGTTCTGAAGTTAGAGGAGGCAGCATCGAAAAAAACTGCCGCTCCTGCCACTGAGACCGCGGTGACAGTTGATGAGGTCAGATCAAAGCCCGAGATCACCTATGATGATTTTGATAAACTGCAGTTTAACGTCGGTGAGATCATAGAATGTAAAGAGGTCGAAAACTCCAAGAAGCTTTTATGCTCCAAGGTAAAGATCGGCAATGAAACAAGACAGATAGTATCAGGCATCAAGAAGTGGTATTCGCCTGATGAGATGGTAGGTAAAAAAGTAATGGTGCTTATGAATCTGAAGCCTGCTAGGCTTGCCGGTGTTCTCTCCGAGGATATGCTTCTTTGCGCGGAGGATCCGGATGGAAATGTTGTTTTGATGTCGCCGGAAAAGGACATGCCTGCGGGCTCTGAAATAAGCTGAGGACACTATGATATTTGATACACATGCGCATTATGATGATGAAGCATTTGCTGATGACAGAGATGAGCTCCTTGCAGGTCTTTTTTCTCACGGGATCGACAGAGTTGCAAATATAGGAGTTGACATCCCGTCATGTGTAAATACTCTGGAGCTTGCGCAAAAATATGATTTTATATATGCCGTCATAGGCTTTCATCCGAGTGATATTCTGAAGATGAAGGGCGATGAGCTTGACTGGCTCAGAAATACTCTCGGACTCAATGATGTGTCAGATAATAATGACCGGCCCGAGGCAATAAAACAGAAAAAAATTGTCGCTGTCGGCGAGATAGGGCTTGATTATCACTGGTCGGAGACTGATGATGAGCACGAGAAACAAAAGGAGTGGTTCAGGGCTCAGATCGGTATTGCGGGAGACGCCGGTCTGCCGATAGTGATACACTCCCGTGATGCGGCTGCTGACACCATGGATATAGTAAAGGAGACGACCGGGGAGCTTTTGCGCGGGATAAGGCGCAGGCGTCATGGTATGGGTGCATCGGCGACCGAAGACGGCAAAATTCCGGCAAAAGTGGGGAGTGATAATCCGGCGAGTCGAGTTTTCGGACAGTCTCCCGGGATCGTCCACTGCTATTCATATTCAGCAGAACAGGCACTGGAATATGTAAAAATGGGATACTGCATAGGAGTCGGCGGAGTCATAACCTTTAAAAACAGCCGCAGACTGAAAGAGACGGTTGATGCGGTCTCCATGGAAAGCATCGTGCTTGAAACCGACTGCCCGTATCTTGCTCCGGAAGGCAGCAGAGGCAAAAGAAATGACAGCACCAAACTGCATTCCGTTGTCAGGGAAATCGCAAAGATCAAAGGGATAACGGAACATGAAGTCATAGATATAACAACTGAGAATGCGCTCAGAGTTTATGAGGTTATATGAATCCTGTTGAAGAGACCTACAGACTGATAAAAAAATATGATATCCACGCCCGCAAGCGCTTCGGACAAAACTTTCTCACGGACTCACATGTCCTTGAAAAGATCACCCGCGCCTCCGGCGTGGGTGAGGGCGATTTTGTGCTCGAGATAGGACCGGGACTCGGAACATTGACAAGAGCCCTGTGTGAGAAGGTCTCGGGTACATGGGATGCATCAGATGTGGGAGCTGAGGATCCCTCGCCGCAAAAAGAAGCCCGGGGACATGTCCTTGCGGTAGAAATAGACTATGATCTTGTTGATATCCTCGAGAAAGAAGTGATGCCCCTATATCCGCAGCTCGAGGTGATAGAAGGCGATATACTAAAGACTGACATAACAGAGATATCTAAAAAATACAACAATGGTAAACCCATCAAGATAGTGGCGAATCTTCCCTACTATATCACTACTCCGATCATCATGGAGCTTCTTGAAGGAGCTGCACCGGTAGAAAGCATCACCGTCATGGTTCAAAAGGAGGTCGCTGACCGCATGATGGCAGCTCCCGGCGACAGGGACTGCGGGGCTGTTTCACTTGCCGTAGCCTACCGCGCCGTGCCGTATCTTGCAGCCAATGTCCCGCAAAACTGCTTTAAGCCGAGACCTAACGTCTCATCGGCAGTGATAAGGCTTGACATACTTGATGAGCCTCTGGTTCACACTGAGGATGAGAAGCTGATGTTCAAGCTTATCAGAGCGGCATTCTCCCAGAGAAGAAAGACGCTTGTCAATGCGATAGCAGGAAGCGCGGAGCTTGATATAAGCAAGGACGCGGCGCTTCTTGCCATACAAAAAGTGGGACTCTCACCCACCGTGCGCGGAGAAAAGCTCGATCTGAAAGCCTATGCTAAGTTGGCGGACGCTCTAAGGAAAAGCTGATAATAAGCATCTTTTTCTGCCATCCGCAAATAGTATCAGAGTGTCAATAATAAAAAAAATTTTATAGTGGAAATTCCCCATGAGATATGCTATAATTGTGCTGTGCGCATATATGCAATTAAAAAGTGACACACTATGCGCACAGAGGGAGAGGGAAGCATATCATGGGGAATTGTTTTTTAAAGAGGATCCTGGCACTTTCGCTTGTGCTTGCCATGGCGGTTTCAGTGTCAGGCTGCGGGCAGGAAAAGGAAAAAGTGTATCTGTCGATCTGGTGTTCAGAGAACAAGGTAGAGCTTGTCACTGCCGCGATCGAGGAGTTTATCAAAGTCAATTCCGAGGAGGCGGATATTGATTACAAAATCAGCAAGGAGGAGGAGGACACCTGCAAGGAAACGGTTCTCTCCAATCCCGAGGGCGCTGCTGATCTTTATTCATTTGCGGATGACCAGCTCGATGAGCTGATAGATGCGGGAGCGCTGCTTGAGATAGATGCTGATCCGGTGAGGGAGTTAAGAAGCTTTGGCGGAGAGGGTTCTACGGCATATCAGTCCTGTGTCAGAGACGGCGTGCTGTACGCATATCCGCAGACCGTCAACGGATATTTTCTCTATTACAACAAAAAATATCTGGACAAAACAGATGTCGGGAGTCTCGAGCGTATCATAGAGATCGCGGGAAATGACAATAAAAAATTCGCCATGGATTTTTCGAGCGGATGGTATCTGTATTCGTTCTTTCAGGGTGCGGATTTCAATCTGGAGTATGACAAGGCAACGCAGAAGAACAAATGTGACTGGAACCGCAAGACCGGTCCTTATACCGGACTCGAGATGGCAAAGACCCTTAGCAGGATCGCAGTGAGCAGGGGTTTCAAGTCCATGACGGATGATGAGTTTGTAGAAGGTGTCGAAAACGGTACGGTGATAGCCGGAGTCAACGGTGCATGGAATTCAGAAAAGATCAAGGCAGCATGGGGTGATGATTATGCCGCGGCCAAGCTCCCCACCTTTATGATAGGCAAGGGCATCGAGCAGATGGCAAGCTTTACGGGCTACAAGGTGATCGGGATCAATTCCGCCACCAAATACCCCGGGTGGTGCAGAAGGTTCATACAGTTCTTTTTGTCCAAGGAAAATCAGATCAAGGAGTTTATACAGACAGGTGAGGTTCCGGCGAACATCGAGATCGCCGATATGGAGGAGGTAAAGGACTCACCCGCGGTCATTGCTCTGAATGAGCAGGCACCGTATGCCACGCTGCAGCGCGTGGGAGGAGCTTATTGGGATGCATCGAGCAAGTTTGGCGCGGCTATCGCAAGCGGCAATCCTGACAAGCTGGATTACCAGGAGCTTCTGAACAAAATGGTAGAGGGGATCACTAAATGAAGGGCAAGAGTACAAGGAAAAAAGATGTAAACAAGCTTCGCAGGAACCGCCTGTCCGCGCGCATTGCGGTTATTACCATCTTTCTTTCTCTTTTTTCCATAATCGTTATAGAGGCGAGCTTTATAAATATGAGATCGATCATAAAGCGCTATGATGAGATCCTCGATGTGGATTATACAATACGCGAGCTTATGAGCAGCGTTATGAGCGATATCAACAAGCATGAGTCTATCGTATTTCACCACATGGTGTCGGGAGAGCCGGCTGAGAGAAGGGCTCTCATGAACGATGAAAATGATGTCAGGCTCAGACTGAAAAATACAATGTCAACACTTGAGGAGAAGGTCAAAACAACACATTATGAGTCCGGTTATCATGAGCTTTTTTCTGACGTGACCGGTTATATGAATAATGCAGATATTGTGATAGATCTGAGCCGTGACAGAGAAGAGCAGACCGCCAATTTTTTTGTGAGGACAATGCTCTCTCCCATAGTAAACAGCATAGACGGGAAGGTTCATACCCTCGACAGCATGATAAGCAAGGACATAGCGCTGACCAAGACAGATGTGAGAAATACCACCGATATGATGCGGCTCATCATGCGGCTCATCATGATCATGCTTGTTTTTGGAACGATATTTACGGTGTTCTACTGCACGAGGATATCAAGAGAGATGGTCAGCCACGACCTGCTCACCGGTGTCCTCAACTTTGACGAGCTGATCAGACTGGGCGAGAAGCTCGGACACAAGAAAAGACTTGTACAGTATTCAGGTCTTGCCATCAGTATCAAGGATTTTAAATTTATCAATCAGGAGTATGGTTCAAATATCGGAGATATAGTCCTCAAAAATTATGCGACGATACTCAATTCCAAGTTGGAGAGAAATGAATACCTGGCGAGAAACGGCGGTGACAACTTTGTTGCGCTTGTGGCAAGAGACAGGGCGGACAGCTATTTGAAAGAGATAGCAAAGGTACCTGTCGATGTCGGAGACAAGATGGGGCTTACCCTGACGACGCGATGCGGAATATATCCGATATCAGAGACTGATACGATATATGATGTCATCAATGCCGGAGTTATTGCGGTGAGTGAGACAAGACGCTCCGGCGCGGATGATTTTATATGGTTCAGGCGCGAGAGACGCGATGAGATGTTCAGACAAAAGGACATTCTGAACGGCTACAGAAAAGCCATAGCCGAGGAGGAGTTCGTCGTTTATTACCAGCCCAAGATCAACCTGAAGACACGAACACTCTGTGGCTGTGAGGCCTTGGTCAGATGGATAAGAAACGGTGAGATGGTACCTCCCGGTTCTTTTATACCGGTGCTTGAAAATGACGGCAAGGTTCAGGAGCTTGATTTCTATGTGTTTGACAGGGTGTGCAGAGATATTTGGGATTGGCAGAGGCGCGGCATACAGCCCGTCAGAGTCTCATCCAACTTCTCAAAGCTTCACCTTCACAATCCGAATTTTGCCGAGGATGTGCTGAATGTTGTTGACAAATACGGCGCAGATCCGTATTATCTTGAAACGGAGCTCACCGAGTCCTCTGGATATGAGGATCTCGATGCCATGATCTATTTTGTCAACGAGATGAAGGAGGCAGGCATCGCCACCTCCATGGATGATTTCGGGACAGGTTATTCCTCGCTTTCTCTGCTCAGGGATATAAATATGGATGTGATAAAGCTTGACAGGACCTTCCTTCGTGACCAGGCAGATGCCAAGGAGGAGAAGATGGTGGAGAACATTGTCAAGATGATCCACGATCTGAATCGCAAGGTCATCTGTGAGGGCGTTGTGACCGAGGAGCAGGTAGAGTTTTTGAAGAGAGTGGGATGCACAATGGCACAGGGCTTTTTGTTCGACAGACCTTTGTCGAGGGAGGATTTTGAAAAGAGACTTATCAATCCTTATTATTCATGAGAATCAACATGGCAGACCCGGCTCTGCCATTATGTTATTAAGGTGATATCATGGGAAAATATATTTATAAAACAGTAGGTCTGATACTGATCTTTATTGGCGCTTTATTCTTCTTTGGCGGCAGGATGCAGACCAACAACGAGGTAGAAGGGCAGATAACGACTCCCGGAAAAGAAACACTGCCCGTGATCCGGATAGAGACATTGGGACATGTTATAAATGCGATGTATGGATATACTGCGCCGCTGTCAGACAATGTGATCCGTGAGTCCGTGACGCCTATTGATCAGAATAGAGAGATCACCCTGCATATCACACCGTCAGAGCGCCGTATAACGGGTATCTCGTACAGAATCACAGACAAGGGAACGGGTGAGGTATATGCCGATGAGCAGGTCAAGGGGATAGACGCTTCACAGAAGGAGGTTCCGCTGAAAATCAAGTATTCTCTGGCTACATCCACGGAATATATTCTTGATATCATGGCAACTCTTGATGATGGCAGGGAGGTTCACTATTACACCAGGATCAAGAGCTATCTCGAGGATTCGGGTATTGATGCCAAGCTTTCTTTTATCGATGAATTCCACCAAAATACCTTCAGCAAAAACAAGATAACTGATGTTGCAAGATATTTGGAGACTGATCCCCAGGCGAGAAATTCAAACCTCGCCAGAGTCACCATCAATTCGAGCTCGGATCTTGTTACATGGGCGGGTATGTCTCCCAAGGTGATCTCTGATGAGTATATTACCATCAAGGAATACAATATGGAGACTGCCGCTGTTTTACTGTCATATTTTGTCAGGGCAAACACCAACTCCGGAACCGAGACTTATTTCATAAGGGAGTATTACCGCGTGCGCCATACCGCACTGCAGGATTATCTGCTCGCCTTTGAGAGAACAATGGAGGCGGACTTTGACCCGGGAGTTGCAAGTGTAAGCTCCTCCCAGCTAAAGCTCGGGATAACCTCCGACAACAAGGGCAAGCTTCTTTCGACTGCCGATGGCAAGGGGATGTATTTTGCAAGAAATGAAAAGGTCTTTTACTATGACATGACCGACAATACCATCAGGCAGCTCTACCAGATATTCAGCGATGATAACGACTATCTGAGGCGCGCCTATGACACTACTGATATCAGGCTCGTGGCAGTAGATGAGGAGGATTCGCTGTTTTTCTGCGCGCTTGGCTATCTTCCGAGAGGCTCGTATGAGGGAGATATAGGCATAATACTATACAAATACGAGAAGGACAAGGGTGTTATAGAGCTTGTAAATCTCCCTATGGAGACCTCGTATGAGCAGCTCTTTATCGACTTTGAGAATTACAGCTATGTAAGCCCGAGGGATGTTTTTTATTTTACCGTGGCAAATACGGTTTATGCCTACAATATATCAGGACAGCGTCTGGAGATCCTTCAAAAAAATGTCAAGGATATTTCGTTCAAGACCATGGAGAGCTCCAACTGCTATGTCTGGTCATCATCACTTGGCAACGGCTACGGCAAGAGCATAACCATCTACAATCTCGAGAACGATTCGCACCAGCTGATACAGTCGCCGTCAGAGGATGAATACATCAGGCTGCTCGGGATCATCGAGAGCAATGTGGTCTATGGCTATGTGAGAAAATCTGATATCACGAGGGATTCCGACGGCACCCGCATCATTCCCTGTTACCAGCTGCTCATAGCGGATACATCCGGCACACAGGTGAAGACCTATGAAAAGGACGGAGTATATATAAAAAATGCCATCGGCTCTGGAAACGTTGTAAATATACGTCTTTGCAGAAAAACCGAGAACGGCTATAAAAATGCAGGCGAGGACTCGATACTGAACCGTTCATCCATCAAGGCATCGAAGTTCTCCTACACCTCACATCTCACTACCAAGTCGCTGACCGAGTGGTATGTCAAATTCCC
>JAGBOK010000067.1 GCA_017633905.1 Eubacterium sp.
ATCAGGAGATCTCCGCACCGATGCTCAATTCAAGAGAACTCTGGATAACATCAGGTCACTGGGCGCATTATCAGAACAATATGTTTCTCTCTGAGATCGATGAGAATAATGTATATGCTGTCAAGCCTATGAACTGCCCGAATGCGATCAATGTTTACCGCAATGAGGGACGTTCATACAAGGATCTTCCGCTCAGGTTTTCCGAGACATCTCCCGTCCACCGCAAGGAGAAATCAGGTGAGCTGAACGGACTTTTCAGGGTACAGCTTTTTCATCAGGATGATGACCATACTTTTCTTACCGAGGATCAGATCGGAGATGAGATAGCTGATATCATGGAGCTTGCCAATGAGATATATTCGACTCTTGGGCTTACCTACAGAGCGGAGCTTTCTACAAGACCTGATGATTTCATGGGTGATATTGCTCTTTGGGACAAGGCAGAAGCAGAATTAAAGGAGATCCTTGACGGTGTTTACGGTGAGGGAGGCTATGAGATCAATGAGGGCGATGGTGCCTTCTATGGTCCGAAGATCGATCTGCAGATGAAGGATGCTCTTGGAAGAGAGTGGCAGATGGGTACCATACAGCTTGACTTCCAGCTTCCGGGCAATTTTGAATTAAAGTATGCCGCAGCCGACGGGACTCTCAAACAGCTGGTCATGATACACCGTGCGATATTCGGATCCTTTGAGAGATTTATTGGTATCCTTATAGAGAACTTCAAGGGAGCATTTCCGTTCTGGCTCTCTCCCATACAGGTAAACATCGTACCGATAAGAACCGAGCACAATGAGTACGCGAAAAAAGTAGAGGATGCTCTGAGGGATGCGAGGATAAGAGTAGAGACGGATTATTCTGACAAGAATATGATGAACAAGATCAAGAATTATAAAAAGGCAAAGACGCCGTATATCGTTGTTATCGGTGACAAGGAGGCGGCTGAGGGCACGGTGTCATTGAATGTCAGGGGTTCAAATAAGCAGGTCAATGATGTGCCGCTTGATGAGTTTATTCAGATGTGTGTCAGGATGGAGAAGGAGAAGTCGCTGGAACTCGAGTAGATTTACACCAACATACATAAGAATACATAAGAACACATAAGGACGCTGTGTGATGTGTATACTGCGAGGGACTTCGTTCGCACCAATTCGATTGCGCAGCGGTGCTAAGCTCGAAAAGACCTCGCTAAGCGCCGGCGCAATCGAGAGGTCCCTCGCAGTGATACACATTCACACAGCTGCTAATGGTCAAATGTAAGCAGAATGTATATAACAAGGGAGTTTGCTTGAGCCGGAAAGGAAAATGTAAGCAGAGTATACATAACAAGGGAGTTTGCTTGAGTCGGAAAGGAAAATGTAAACAGAATGTATATAACAAGTGAGTTTGCTTGAGTCGGAAAGGAGTTAAGATGGAAAAAAAATCGTTAGAAAAAGAACTAAAGGAGAATGTGTATCCCGGGCGTGGGATAGTGATCGGGAAGAGTCCTGACGGCAAGAATGCCGTTACGGCGTATTTTATCATGGGAAGAAGTGAGAACAGCCGCAACCGTGTTTTTGCAGAGGACGGTGAGGGGATCAGAACCAAGGCTTTTGATGAGTCCAAGGTCGAGGATCCGTCGCTTATTATCTATGCGCCGGTGAGGGTAAGAGGGATCGATACCATTGTTACTAACGGTGATCAGACAGATACGGTCTATGATTATATGGAGAAGGGTTGGAGCTTTGAGCAGGCGCTGGGATTAAGAGAGTTTGAGCCGGATGCTCCAAACTATACTCCCAGGATCTCAGGGATCCTCCGTGTGAACAAGGGCAGCTTTGATTTTGCAATGTCTATATTAAAAAGCCATAACGGGGATCCGTCAGGATGCGACAGGTTTACCTATCACTATGAGAATCCACCGGCAGGAGAGGGATATTTCATACATACCTATATGGGAGACGGGGATCCGCTCCCAAGCTATGAGGGTGATCCGACACCTGTTGACGTTTTGGATGATATCGATGAATATACTGATATGATCTGGAGCAGCCTTAACGAGGACAACAAGGTTTCACTTTTTGTCAGATATATTGATATTGAAACCGGCGAATACAAAACAAGAATAGTCAACAAGAACAAGTGATACTATGGAGGAGTTTCGATGGAGTATGTTGTTCGTTTTAATTGGGATGATGAAGCTAAGGTTTGGTATGCTATAAATGATTATTTGCCACTTGCTTTAGAAAGCGAGTCACTTGACGAACTCATGTCGAGAGTAAGAACAGCTATCCCGGAAATGATAGAAGTCAACAATTTAGAGAAAGCTAAATATCTTTATTTTTTTATGGAAAATAGAGAGGAGGTTACTGTATAGTTGGCTGAGTATGAAAAGAAAGTCAGAGATATATTATCTGATAATGGATGCTATTTTGTCAGGCATGGTAAAGGGGATCATGACATATGGTTTAGTCCTTTAGTAAATAAAAATATACCGGTCGACTCTAAGATAAAGTCAAGACATATGGCAAATGCCGTGATAAAACAATGTGGTATTGATTATCATTTTTAGAAAGGGGAATAAATTATGAAGGAATTGGAATTGAAGTATGGATGCAATCCGAACCAGAAGCCGTCAAGGATCTACGCGCAGGATGGCGGAGAGCTGCCGGTAAGAATACTGAACGGCAGACCGGGCTATATTAATTTTCTTGATGCGTTGAACGGTTGGCAGCTTGTATCTGAGCTTAAAAAGGCGACAGGGCTTCCTGCGGCAACATCCTTTAAGCATGTATCGCCTGCCGGAGCTGCCGTGGGACTTCCGTTATCGGATGTTGAAGCAAAGATATACTGGGTGGATGATCTGGGAGAATTATCTCCTCTTGCCGCTGCATATGCAAGAGCGAGAGGCGCGGACAGAATGTCATCCTATGGTGATTTTATAGCACTCTCTGATGTTTGCGACGTCAAGACCGCCCAGGTCATCAAGAGAGAGTTTTCCGATGGTATCATAGCTCCCGGATATGAGCCTGAGGCATTGGAACTTTTGAAGGACAAGAAAAAAGGCGGATATGCCATCATAGAGATGGATCCGGATTATGCTCCTCCACAGATCGAGCACAAGGAGGTCTTTGGAATTACTTTTGAACAGGGACGAAATGAACTTAATATTGACAAAGATTTTTTCAATAATATAGTTACAGAGAACAAGGAGCTTCCCGACAGCGCAAGGATCGATATGGCAGTTGCCATGATCACACTGAAATATACCCAGTCAAATTCCGTATGCTTCGTCAAGGGCGGACAGGCAATAGGTGTCGGCGCAGGTCAGCAGTCGCGTATCCATTGTACCCGTCTTGCAGGGAGCAAGGCAGACAACTGGTTGCTCAGACAGTCGCCGCAGGTACTTGATCTCCCGTTCAGGGATGATATCAAGAGAGCCAATCGTGACAATGCCATTGACCTTTATATTGGCGCTGATTATATGGATGTTCTGAGAGACGGTGAGTGGGAGAAGGTATTTACCGAGAAGCCCGAGGTGTTTGAAGAGAGCGCCAAGGCAGAGTGGATACGCAGCTACGCAAAGGATGTTGTGTGCGGATCGGACGCGTTCTTCCCGTTCTCTGACAACGTTGAGAGAGCATACCGCTCCGGTGTTAAGTATATCGCGCAGCCGGGCGGTTCGATCAGGGATGGCGAGGTCATCGAAGCATGCGACAGGCACGGCATGGTGATGAGCTTCACCGGTATCAGGTTATTTCACCACTGATTTATAGTTTTGGGAGAATACTATGTTAGATAAAGAGGGGGAATAAAGATGAGTGAGAAGTTAAAGGTTGGAATACTCGGAGGAACCGGGATGGTCGGACAGAGATTTATTTCTCTGCTTGAAGATCATCCGTGGTTTGAGGTCGCAGCTATAGCGGCAAGTCCCAGATCAGCGGGCAAGACCTACGAGGAGGCAGTGGGAGACCGATGGAAGATGGATACTCCGATGCCGGAGAGTGTAAAGAATATAGCGGTTAAGAATGTCAATGAGGTAGAGGCTGTAGCATCAGAGGTCGATTTTTGTTTCAGCGCTGTTGATATGACCAAGGATGAGATCAAAAAAATCGAAGAGGACTACGCAAGAACCGAGACGCCGGTCGTATCCAACAACAGCGCGCACCGCTGGACACCTGATGTACCAATGATAATCCCGGAGATCAACCCCGGGCATCTTGAAGTGATCGAGCATCAGAAGAAAAGACTTGGTACGACAAAAGGCTTTATCTGTGTTAAGCCCAACTGTTCCATACAAAGCTATACGCCTGTGCTTACCGCATGGAAGAAGTTTGAGCCGAGCCTTGCGGTGGTTACGACATATCAGGCAATATCTGGAGCGGGCAAGACATTCAAGGACTGGCCGGAGATGGAGCACAACATCATTCCGTATATCGGCGGCGAGGAAGAAAAGAGTGAAAAGGAACCGCTTCGTGTGTGGGGAAGTGTCAAAGACGGTGAGATAGTGCCGGCTGACGGTCCTGTTATTACGAGCCAGTGCATCAGAGTGCCTGTGCTCAACGGTCACACTGCAGCTGCATTTGTTAATCTGAATAAAAAAGCGACCAAGGAGGAGCTTATCGCTGCTATGGAGAGCTTTTCGGGAGAGCCGCAGGCTCTTTCGCTTCCGAGCGCACCGAAGCAGTTTATACGGTATATGGAGGAGGATGACCGTCCCCAGGTCGCACTTGATGTAGACTATGAAAACGGTTATGGCATCAGCATCGGAAGACTCAGAGAGGATTCGTATTTTGACTGGAAGTTTGTTGGACTCTCACATAATACCGTCAGGGGAGCTGCCGGCGGTGGCGTGCTCATGGCAGAGCTTCTCAAAGCAAAGGGATATTTTGATTAAACGGTCATATCAGTTTTACTGATTCCACCATGAATATAAAGAGACCTGTATAATATTGATGTGAGTAGCAAAAGCCGTGAATATTAAAAGATGAACTAAAGGATCAGGTCATAGATCCGGATTGGCAGGTGTATATGGAGAAATTCAGATTTTTGGTAAAGGGAATAGTGAGATATCAGGACACTTATCTGGCAGTGGAACGCTGGTATGATGACCGTATTTTTGACCCTTATCAATGGGAATTTATCGACGGTGTTTTGGAGTTTGGTGAGACACCGGAGGCAGCAGTCTGCAGGGTGATAAATGAGCGTGTGGGCTTGAATGTCGAGGTTGTTAAGCCTCTTTATACATGGGGGTTCACTGCCGGTGAAGTGTGTACCTGCGGAATAGCTTTTTTATGTGATTCCATATCGCCGGAGACTGTGCTTTCAGAAGATCTGCATGATTCGAGATGGGTCACCAAGGATGAGATAACCCATGTGATAACCAATCAGAATGTTGTTGAGGATATCAAAAACTGTGGCTTCATAGAGGACTTTGGACTTGATGATTTCGGAGATCTGGATCTCTTCATAGATCCGATGGATATCGAATGATCCACAACACGGTTTTGGGAAGGGAGGTAGCTATGATATCAAAGCTTATAGAAAAGATCAAACAGAAAAATGCTCCGATAGTGATCGGGCTTGACCCCATGCTTACATATATTCCAAAGCATATTATGGACGCCGCGATCTCGGAATACGGTGAGACCTTAAAGGCAGCGGGCGAAGCCGTAAAGGAGTATAACAAAGGAATCATAGATGCGACCTGTGATCTGACGCCGGCTGTCAAACCGAATATCGCGATGTATGAGCAGTTTGGGATCCCGGGACTCGAGGCATTTGAATGGACAGTAAAGTATGCAAAAGAAAAGGGGCTTATCGTGATAGGCGATGTCAAGCGCGATGATATAGGCTCCACATCCGAAGCGTATGCGAATGCTCATATAGGCTCTGTAAAGATAGGTGATAAGGAGCTTAGAGGCTTTGAGGAGGATATGGTAACAGTCAACCCGTATCTCGGGTCTGATGGTGTCAAACCGTTCATCAATGTCTGCAGGGAGCAGGACAAGGGCATATTCGTACTTGTGAAGACCTCCAATCCTTCATCGGGTGAATTCCAGGACAGAAAGGTACTGGATGGTCAGCTGACAGATAATGACGGAATGATGCTTGGAGATCTGGTGCTAAACGGGACTCCCCTTTATGAGACCGTAGCGGACAAGGTCAATGAGTGGGGCAAAAAATGTATGGATGGCAGCTACTCAAATGTAGGCGCAGTCATCGGTGCTACCTATCCCGAGATGGGGGAGATACTCAGAAAGAAAATGCCGCATTCATATATACTTGTACCGGGGTACGGAGCGCAGGGCGGTGCGGCGGATTCACTTAAGCCATTCTTTAATGATGACAGACTTGGGGCTATCATAAATTCTTCGCGCGGTATCATATGTGCCTATCAGATGGAGAAGTATTCACGGTTTGGTGATGAAAACTATGCTGATGCATCGAGACAGGCAGTTGTCGATATGATCGAGGACATCAACAGGATATTTTAAAAAGGAAAACATGATGAGTAAGTTTATTTCCAATTATATCATTTCTGAAACAGAGAGACTGGCGCCGGATGTTTTTTCCATGACGATAGAGGCGCCTGATATAGCGGATGAAGCGAGAGCGGGACAGTTCGTCTCGCTCTACTTGAATGACTCATCACATATCCTGCCAAGACCGATCAGTATATGTGAGATAAATAAACCATCTGATGAACTGCCGGGGGAGAAACCGGCAAAGAATATAAAAAGCACAGGGACTATAAGACTGGTCTACAGGATAGCGGGCTATGGAACGGAAGTTTTCTCACATATGGCACCCGGTTCTTTTATTCGCACTATGGGTCCTCTTGGGAATGGATTTCCGGTCGAAGACAATATAAACAAGAAGAATGTAATACTTATTGGAGGGGGAATAGGCATACCTCCGATGTTAGCTGTTGCACGGCAAATCAGAGACACAGAAGATCAAGACAATAAACATAGGATAATAACATCAGTCGGTTATAGAGACAGGCACATTTTTTTATCTGACGAATTAAGTGAATTATCAGACAATTTATTGACGGCTACAGATGACGGGAGTGTCGGAACACATGGTAATGTGATCGACGCGCTGAACGGTGCTCTCAAAGGAGAAAATGAACCTGATCGCGGTGACAGTGTGATATATGCGTGCGGACCGATACCGATGTTAAGAGGTGTCAGAGACTGGGGCGAGAAACATGGCATCCCGACATGGATATCCATGGAGGAGAGGATGGCATGCGGTATCGGGGCATGTCTCGGATGTGTCTGCAAAACAAAGGAAACAGACGGGCATTCCCTGGTAAAGAATGCAAGAGTGTGTGCAGACGGTCCGGTATTTAGGGCAGAGGACATAGAGTTATAAGGGTTGGTGTGATATATGAGTGAAAAGCTGGAAGTGGAATTTGCGGGTATCAGATTTGGGAATCCGATAACGACGGCATCAGGAACATTTGGATCAGGGATGGAGTACTCGGAGTTTGTAGACATAGATAAACTCGGTGCCGTGACTACAAAGGGAGTTGCTGATCATCCGTGGGAGGGCAATCCCACACCGAGAATAGCAGAGACCAATTTCGGAATGCTAAATTCAATAGGTCTGCAAAATCCCGGCATTGATATGTTTATTGAGAGAGATCTGCCGTTTCTAAAGGAGCACAATGCCCGGGTGATAGTCAATGTATGTGGTCATTCTGAGGAAGAATATGTAAATGTGGTAAAAAGGCTTGCAAGACCCGATGTGAGGGATGATATAGATCTTTTGGAGATAAATATATCATGCCCTAATGTCAGGGAGGGCGGTATTGCATTCGGTCAAAAGCCCGAGATGGCAGGGAGCATAACGAAAGCCGTAAAAAAAGTCGCGGCACAGCCGGTCGTCATGAAGCTTTCGCCAAATGTAACCGATATTACCGAGATGGCTATTGCCGTAGAAGAGAGCGGGGCAGACGGTATTTCTCTGATCAATACTCTCATGGGCATGAGAATAGACATAAAGAAAAAAGCCTTTGTGCTGGCAAACAAAACAGGGGGATTGTCAGGTCCGGCAATACATCCCGTTGCCGTCAGGATGGTATATCAG
>JAGBOK010000068.1 GCA_017633905.1 Eubacterium sp.
AAAATCTGATCCGGGATGGAAAAAATGCAGGATAATAAAAAAATAACGGCTCATGCTCCTGTCAGAAGGCGCATGAGCTTTCATGGTGAGGTCCAGGGTGTCGGGTTCAGATTCACGGCGACTCAGGCAGCAAGAATGTATGGCTGTACCGGATGGTGCAGAAATGAATATGACGGAACCGTGACCATGGAGATACAGGGGACAGACGCAGAGATCAATGCTGTCGTAGCGACTATATGCAAGGGGAAGTATATTGTGGTAGACAGAATTGATTCTGAGGAAATACGGATCGATACGGATGAAAGACAGTTCGGGGTAAAATAATAGTATAGCGATTTCTAAATAACCGGACTTTATTACTTGTCTGTTTTTCCATCTGCTTCGTTGTCTTCACTTGCCGATGCCGCCGCATCGACGCATTCAGACGCCTTGCAGAATGAAAAAACATTCTGCGCAAAAGGTCCGGATATTTAAAAATCACTATACTAGGAGGAGCTATGAAACCATCTAAAGAGATCTTGGCGGGCTATCAAAATACCGCAGCGGCAAAGACTTCGCTTTCTGCTCTCAAAATGATCATATCAGGAATATTTGCGGGATTTTTTATTGCGCTTGGAGGACTGGGCTCTCAGGTCGCGGCAACAGCCATCGGAGGCAGCGCCGGCAAGCTTGTCGGGGCATGCGTATTTCCCGTGGGACTTTTTTTGGTAGTGTGTGTGGGAGTTGAGCTTTTTACCGGGAATTGCCTGCTTGTGATACCGCTTTTTGGAGGGAAAAGCTCTGGTTCACATCCGGGAGCAGCAGCTGTTTTAAAGAACTGGATATTTGTTTATATCGGTAATTTTATCGGAGGTCTGTTGCTGGCGGCAGGGGTGTATTTTTCTCACATGGAAACAATGTTTGACGGGGCTTTGGGGCAGACCATGACATCGGCTGCCTCATCCAAAATGACACTTGATCCCGTGAGCGCCATCATAAAGGCGACTCTTTGCAATATCCTTGTATGTCTTGCAGTCTGGGTGGCTATGGGCGCGGCTGATGCCATGGGAAAGTTTATCGCAGTATTTCTGCCTGTGATGCTGTTTGTCCTGTGCGGGTTTGAGCACAGTGTGGCAAATATGTATTTTATACCGACGGGGCTTATGCTTGGAGCCGAAGGCTCTGTGGTCGATTTTCTGCTCAGAAATCTTCTTCCCGTGACTATAGGTAATATCATCGGAGGTGCTCTTATAGTAGGCGGGGGAATATCATACTTATACAGGAATTGATATGGAAAGGAGCTGTACATGAAGCTTTGGGGAGGGCGTTTTACCAAGGAGACTGATGAACTGGTTGATGAATTCAACGCATCCATCAGCTATGACAAGAGATTTTACAAACAGGACATACTGGGAAGTATTGCGCATGTTACGATGCTGGAGAAGCAGCATATCCTGACGCCGGATGAGAAGGATACAATTGTAGAAGGACTGAAAAGCATACTTGATGATATCGAGAATAAAAAACTTGAAATAGATGAGAGCTTTGAGGACATACACAGTTTTGTTGAGTCTACACTTATAGAAAGAG
This sequence comes from Eubacterium sp., assembly GCA_017633905.1. Taxonomy (GTDB): domain Bacteria; phylum Bacillota; class Clostridia; order Lachnospirales; family Lachnospiraceae; genus Eubacterium_F. The sequence continues at coordinate 1,570 of JAGBOK010000068.1, forward strand.
TGGGCGACGCGGGCAAGAAGCTGCATACCGGGAGAAGCCGAAATGACCAGGTTGCTCTTGATATGAGGCTTTATATCAGGGATGAGGTCATAATGGTCAACGATCTTGTGAAAGATCTGATGGCAGTCATCCACCGTATCATGCAGGAGAATTTAGAGACCTATATGCCGGGCTTTACTCATCTTCAGAAAGCCCAGCCCGTGACATTGGCTCATCATATGGGAGCTTATTTTGAGATGTTCAGGCGCGACAGAGGGAGACTGAGAGACATCTATGACAGGATGAACTATTGCCCTCTCGGAGCCGGTGCTCTCGCAGGTACCACATATCCTCTCGACAGAAACGATACTGCGAGTCTGCTTCAGTTTGACGGACCGACCATCAACAGCATGGATTCAGTGTCTGACAGGGATTATCTGATAGAGCTTTTATCTGCTTTTTCTACGATAATGATGCATCTTAGCCGCCTGTGTGAAGAGATCATCATGTGGAACAGTGACGAGTACAGGTTTGTCGAGATGGATGATACATATTCAACGGGCTCGTCTATAATGCCGCAGAAGAAAAATCCTGATATTGCCGAACTGATCCGCGGCAAGACAGGCAGGGTGTACGGTGCGCTGGTATCTATGCTGACAACCATGAAGGGACTTCCTCTTGCGTATAACAAGGATATGCAGGAGGACAAGGAGATGACATTTGATGCCGTTGATACGGTAAAGGGCTGTCTTACGCTGTGTGCCGGGATGCTTGACAAGATGGTGTTCAACACTGCCCGTATGGAAAAAAGTGCCAGACAGGGCTTTACCAACGCAACGGATGCCGCTGATTATCTTGTAAACAAGGGTGTTCCGTTCCGTGATGCTCACGGTATCATAGGAAGACTCGTCCTGAAATGTATAGAACAGGGTATTTCTCTGGACGAGCTGTCGCTGGATGAGTACAAAAAGGAGTCGGATGCGTTTGACGGGGATATATATGAAGCGATCGCCATGAAGACATGTGTTGACAGGAGAAATATCATAGGAGCGCCGGGGCGAAAAGCCATGGCGGCAGTAATAGCAATGAACCGGGAATATTTAGAAGAGACCTGATACATAGTAACACAAGCATTCAGCATCTGTTTGGTTACTATTCACGGCTGTCGCTCCCTGCATGCGGGATTCCCGCACTTCGCTGCGCTCCGTGCTCTACTGCTGCTTCGCAGCTGAATCCCTTATGTAGGGGAGTGACAGCCTTCAGCCTGATAGATATACATACAGGCACTTGAATGTATACATTTAGTGCCTGTATGTATATCTATCAGCCGTGAATAGTAGTTTTATGATCAAATTTTTCTTGAAATATTATGTAAATAGGTTATAATAGGGGTTAGGGATACGCTGATTAATTGCACATTGCCAGGCAATCTATCAATGCGAATTAATCAGTGTATCCATGGAACAGGAGGAAGTTCTCATGGGAATGATGGTTATTAATGATATAACCGGCATACCGGTCTCAGGTGCCGCAGTATCAAATACTGCCAGGGCTTCTGAGTCTTCAGACACATCCATAACCCCTTTTGACAAAATACTTGAAGGTGAGACGGCAAAGACAGCGCAGACTGACAAGGCTGTCAGTGCCAAGAGGGTAACGGCTGTAGCAGGCGGCGGCTCCGAGAGCGGTTCGCCGGGTACGGTAAAGCTCAAAGAGGTTTTTGAGAGGGCATCAGAGAAATACGATATTTCTTATGATTTTTTGGTTGCAGTAGCAAAGGCTGAGTCTGATTTTGACTACAACTGTGTTTCGTCAGCGGGAGCCAAGGGGATCATGCAGCTTATGCCGGACGAGGTAAAAGAATTCGGCGTGAGCGATGTGTTCAATCCCGAGCAAAACATCATGGCGTCGGCAAAGCTTCTTGCAGCTCATCTAAAGAAATTTAATGGAGATTTTACACTGGCAGCGGCGGCTTACAATGCTGGCAGCGGAGCAGTTCAAAAGTATGGCGGAGTTCCGCCGTATACAGAGACGCAGAATTACGTCAAGAGGATAGCTGCCTTTATGGATGAGGGCGTGAATGTCCCCGACAAGTCGGCAGAGGTTGCCGATACATCCTTGTATGGCAGTGCGATACACGGAGGCTCATCCACGGTAGCCGGCTCTGCGGACACATCCGGAACGACAGCCGCACAGAGCGCCGGAGCAGACCGGACGCAGAGCGCTGACTCACAGGCACGGTTTGACAAGGGATCAGAGGCTACCGAGCAGGATTGGGACAAGGTTCTGATCACGGTCGGGACAGGTGATCAGGCTGTGACCATGACATACGGAGCTTATCTTAAATACAAGGAGCTTGGCTCTTTGGGTGTAGGCTGAACCGGAGAGTCTTCCGGATGGTGAAAAAAAGCAGCGTTTCATAACGACCCGGTTTATTTCAAGAGCTTCATCTGATGATCAGACATGGCTAAGGAGTATTCATTCATGGAAGAAGAGACCCTTCACAGAGATAAGAATATCATAGTATGCAGCGAGTGTTCAGGGATAATGCGGTACAGATCCCGCGGAGTTTACGTTTGCGAGAGCTGTGGGCATGAGGCTCTGGATGATTTCGGTAAGGTCAATGCTTTTTTGGAAAAAAGAGGGCCAAGCAACGTCTTTGAGATCGCAGAGGGGACCGGTCTTGAACGGAAGAGGGTATCTGCTCTTCTAAAGGAGGGCAGGCTTCAGGTCGCAGAATCCTCATCGGTCGCGCTTGTCTGCGCGCGCTGCGGAATGCCGATCAGATTTGGAGAGTACTGTTCTTCATGTGCAGAGAAGATGAGGAATCTTGATGAACGCAATTCAAAGAAGGGCGTTTACAATGCCCTGAATGATATAAAACAGGGCGCAGACGGCAAGATGCGTTTTATAGATGACAAATAATAATGAAACGCTGATTTAATCAGTGTTTCCATAATATCTTATTGATTCATAAGAGTTTTCAATGTATGGGCATACAGAGCTTCGGCTCCGTTTTCCCATGCGTCACAGATGCGGATAGCATCCTGTTCGCTACTAACCTCAAGTGTTATTCCATAGAGAGTGTGTGATCCGTCACGGATCGCGCATGCCGCCGTGTACATACCGTCAGTTGTGGAATGATAATCACTGATCAGAACGGTCTCGTCGAGAGTTTCGATATGATTATTTTTTAAATACTCATTTACTTCAGAACGAATTTCGGGGGATAGCTGCTCCTCAAATAAAAGCCTTGTGGCTTCCCCCTCTTTTGTCAATGTCAGATAGGTTCTTTTGTATGTTGTGTATTCTTCAACAAGTCCGGCTTCAACCAGCTCACCCAGCTCAGAACCGGCATTGATATAGTCCGTGTAACCAAGACCCGTGATGATATCAAGGAGAGTATTCTGCGGGAGGGACAGCCTTGAACGGTGCAGTATGTGGAGTATGATCTGTTTGTATACTGTAATAGGTTCTCTTTCCATTGGGTTTATCCTCCTCGTTAGACCTTGTCATCATATTGTAATAAAAACTGAAGCAAAATACAAGAGAAAAATAAAAAGGAGAGCAAAATGGATACCTACGAAAAAGCATTGGAGCTGCATGAAAAATGGGGCGGAAAAATCAACACCACACCGAAATGCGAGGTAAAAAGTGCGACGGATCTGAGTCTTGCATACACTCCCGGAGTAGCAAGACCATGTCAGGTGATAGCTGAGGACAAGGATGCCGTATATAAATATACTATCAAGGCAAACACCGTAGCTGTAGTATCTGACGGAAGTGCGGTGCTGGGACTCGGAAATATAGGTCCGGAGGCGGCTATGCCTGTTATGGAGGGAAAGTCGGTCCTGTTTAGGGAGTTTGGAGGGGTCAACGCATTTCCGATATGTCTTGATACCCAGGATCCCGACGAGATCATAGAGACAGTCGTCAGGATCGCGCCGGGCTTTGGCGGTATCAATCTCGAGGATATATCTGCGCCGAGATGTTTTTATATTGAGGAGGAGCTGAAAAAACGCCTGAACATCCCCGTGTTTCATGACGATCAGCACGGTACTGCGATAGTGGTTCTCTCAGGCATCATCAACGCCCTAAAGCTTACCGGCAAGAAAAAAGAGGACTGTCACATCGTTGTCAACGGATCGGGAGCGGCGGGCATAGCGATAAGCAAGCTGTTGCTTCGCTACGGATTTAAGCATCTCATACTCTGCGACAGTGCAGGGATAGTATCAAGCAGCTCGGGAAGACTGAATGACGTAAAAAAAGAAATGCTAAAGATCACAAATCTATCCGATATGAGCGGAACACTTGCTGATGCAATGGTGGGAAGTGATATTTTTATCGGAGTGTCAGCACCGGGAGTTGTGACCGAGGATATGGTGCGGTCGATGAATGAGGATGCCATCATATTTGCAATGGCAAATCCTGTCCCGGAGATCATGCCGGAGCTTGCAAAGGCAGCAGGTGCCAGAGTGGTAGGTACGGGAAGATCTGATTTTCCGAATCAGGTAAACAACGTGCTTGCATTCCCGGGGATATTTAAGGGTGCCCTTGAGGGGAGAGCCGGCGCTATCACCGAGGAAATGAAGCTTGCGGCAGCCATTGCCATTTCTTCACTGATATCCGATGATGAGAGGGATGAGGATCACATAATCCCCGAAGCGTTTGATCCGAGGGTGGCTGATGCTGTCAGCGAAGCCGTGAGATCACATATTGAAAGATAGTAAAGGAGTTATAGTTTATGGGTTATGAAGGCAAAACTCTGGCAGAGCTCAGAAAGATCGCAGAGGAAAAGGGAATTCAGAAATTCAGCTCCATGAGAAAGGCAGATCTGATCAGAACTATTGAGGAGTTTGATAAAAAAGCTTCCGGTACTCCTGCCGGTCAAAAAAGGGGAACAGTGAGGACATCAGAGCGCAGAGAGCCGTCTGCGGCGGAGTCAAACAAAAGAGGAACGGCTAAAACACCGGAGCGCAGAGAGCCGTCCGCGGCGGAGCCAAACAAAAGAGGAACGGCTAAAACACCGGAACGCAGAGAGAATTCTGCTGCCGAGTCGAAAATGCCCAGACAGTCAAGGCAGAATACGCCGCAGACTGTACAGGAGAACCACGTCTATCATCACGGAAATCAGAAATCCAGATATCATGACGGTTCGGACGGGCTGATCAGTGTCATGAGAGAGAGGCAGATCGAGGATATTCCTCCGACACAGCTAAATGATCTTGACAGCGGTATAACCAAGAACGGAATCCTTGAAATAATGCCGGAGGGCTTTGGATTTATCAGATGTGACAATTATCTCCCGGGAGAGAACGATGTCTATGTTGCGCCGCAGTTCATACGTCGCTATGGTTTGAGAACAGGAGACATCATTACGGGAAATCTTCGTATGAGAACGCAAAACGAGAAGTTCTCGGCGCTTTTGTATATGAAAAAGGTCAATGACAGACCGCCGAGCTATCTCTATGACAGGGAGAAGTTCGAGAATCTGACACCTGTTTTTCCGAATAAAAGGATACATCTTGAAACCCCGGGGACTGCGATATCAATGCGCATGCTTGATCTGATAGCTCCCATCGGAAAGGGACAAAGGGGTATGATAGTATCCCAGCCCAAGACCGGCAAGACCACATTGCTAAAGCAGGTCGCAAAAGCCGTAACAAAAAATCATCCCGATATGAAGATGATCATTCTCTTGATAGATGAGCGTCCGGAGGAGGTTACGGATATCAAGGAATCCATCGAGGGGAATCAGGTCGAGGTCATATATTCCACCTTTGATGAGCTTCCCGAGAATCACAAGAGAGTTTCGGAGATGGTAATAGAGCGCGCCAAGAGACTCGTTGAGAGCGGTGAGGATGTTATGATCCTGCTTGATTCTATCACCAGACTCGCAAGGGCATACAACCTGACAGTCACTCCGAGCGGCAGGACACTCTCAGGAGGTCTTGATCCGGCGGCGCTCCATATGCCCAAGAAATTCTTTGGCGCAGCGAGAAACATGAGAGAGGGCGGAAGCCTCACCATACTTGCGACCGCGCTCGTGGATACCGGCAGCCGAATGGATGATGTTGTATTCGAGGAGTTCAAAGGAACCGGAAATATGGAACTTGTGCTCGACCGTTCACTATCGGAAAAACGTATTTTCCCTGCCATCGACATTACCAAGTCCAGTACAAGAAGAGAGGATCTTCTTCTGACACCGGATGAGCAGGAATGCGTCATCAAGATCAGGAGGGCTCTCGGAGGCATGAAGTCTGACCAGGCAATGGAGCAGGTCATGGACATGTTCAGAAGAACCCGTGACAACGGTGAATTCATCGAGATAGTAAGAAAAATGAGAATATGAAAAAAATACTTGCATTATCTATTTTTATGTGTTACAATAATCGAGCGCTTTTAGGTATGTGCAGAAAATCGCATATGAAGACGCTTTGATCAGCGTTTCATTATTATTTGGTATGTTAGGAAATATCTGTATCCATATAGTTAGTCAGGAGGTGTATCATGAGAGAGGGAATTCATCCGGCATACTACCAGGCAAAGGTAGTCTGCAACTGCGGCAACGAATTCGTAACAGGCTCGACCAAGGAAGATATCCATGTCGAGGTTTGTTCAAAGTGCCACCCGTTCTACACCGGACAGCAGAAAGCTGCCCAGGCTCGCGGCGCTATCGAGAAGTTCAACCGCAGATACGGTTTAAAATAGCATTATATCGATATCAGGAGAAGGTCAAGTTATATCTTGACCTTCTTTTCGCATTTTTAGGAGAAATAATATACTGATCAAAGCATTTCTCCGGGTTCAAGTCTCGCCGTGCGCGGTGAGAGCCGTGAACAGTAATGATAGGAGGTCAGATGTCTAAATATTCCGGGATAGGCGGACAGGCAGTGATAGAGGGCGTGATGATGAAAAACAAGGATTATTACGCCGTTGCTG
>JAGBOK010000009.1 GCA_017633905.1 Eubacterium sp.
CCGGCTTCCTTCATCGCTTTTCGTAAATATGAAAAATCATAATGATACTGACCATAGTACATAGCCGTATTTACATAATATGGCCACGCTACAAATGTGATTGACCAATCCTGTGGGCTCTGAACATTCATAAACATCATAAACTCTTTCTCAAGCTTTGCAAGTTTTTCCTCTTCTGTACTCTCCGGCATTGAAAGAATACCTGACAAGCTCTCTATCCCCTGTTGCTTTGAAGAATACTGCCACATCTGTACAGCAAACTCAAGAACATTCACATCATATACCTTACTGTAATCCGCCAATCCATTTTGAAAAACGATTCCACTATTGTTAATAAAGCCGGGATACACTTTTTCGAGAATTATTTCCTTGTTTTTCAGCAAATCAACCTGAAAAGCGGTAATGATATCACGGTATTTTTTTGCTTGTTCCTTGCCATATGTCACATCACCGATTTCCTCGTATACAAATCGGTACATGCTGTCTCCGTCAAGTCCGTCGGAACAGGGTGCCACATACGGAATATAAGCCATCATATCGTCCGGAAAGTATTTTGCGTAGACATTTGTCATCAATCCGCCCCGGCTTGTTCCAACTGATACCCAGCGATCACCAAACACCGGCGCAAGTGTCGTAAATATCTTGTGATAGTCATTTGCTGCGTTCTCCGGTGTGTGATACTCCCAGTACTTCGTATCGGAGTTACTCATATCTGCAGGTCTTGACCCTCCGAAGAAACGATGCTCAATGTTGAAATAATTTCCGCCCTTAGTTATCAGATGTGTCATCTCCGGTTGATCATCTGCACCGAGAACTTCTTTTTTTCCGTAAAATATATCATTTAGTGCATATCCGTTTGTCTCCAGCACATTTATCTCAGCCGAATCAGAGAGACCCACTTCCACCCTCTGAGGGAATGTCCCTCTTGATGGATCTTTCCAATCGAGAGGCTGATCAAAAGTCACAATATATTTTTGCTGGAAGAAGTTTTGCCCTTCAATGATCGGTACTGTTTCAACCTTCGATACTCCGTCGAGTGCCTCCAAGGTTTCCTTCATTGTTTTTTCTTTTGCTTTTACTTTTACCTTGCAGGTATACTTCTTGCCGGATAGTTTTGCGATGATCTTGGCATTCCCCGGAGCAATACCTTTTACTATGGTTTTTACCGACTTCTTTGTTGGAGATACTTTGGCAACTTTTTTGTTTGAGGTTGTCCACTTGATCTTCGAAATATTTTTCTTTTTGACATTTTTCAGTTTGATCGATTTTTTCTCCCCAACTGAAATAGTAAGCTGAGTTTTTGACAGCTTGATCTTTCCTTTCGAGCTGATCTCCGGCGCACCTACCTGTCCCGCACCGATAAGCAACACTCCCGTAAGTGCTGCTGCAATGACTCTTTTTCCATACTTCAACGTGAATATAACCTCCTTGTTTGCAGGGTATCGTGTTTCTTAATCGATTTTTGCTAAAACAGTATTCATATATTTTCGGTCGTACAACTTACTCATGTCTTTGATAAAAACATCCGGCTCCGCACCACGGTCTACATCATAGAAACCACCGTTCTTAGAAAAGCTAAAGCGTTTCGGGCTGGAGGTCTGGACAATACTCCCGCTAGCTGTCGATCCATATGATACCGCACAGGATCCACCGCCGGTCGTTCGGCCAACGAGAGTCACTTTGCCTGAATCCTTGAACACAGCCGGAACCATGTTACCACAAGAATAACTGAAACCAGAAGTAAAGCAAAACAGGTTCAGCCCCCTGTTTGCCAATGTATCCTTCTCATCGAAAACCCCGTCAAGGTTTGTATCGACCTTATAATTTGTCATACTCTGAGCGCCGGTGATCATATCTTTCGAGGCCATCGAGCTGGTACCGAGAAATGCCGCAAGCAGATAGGCCCCCGTGAACACAACACCACCACCATTCAGTGACAGATCAACAACTACGTTCTTTATCGGTGATCCGGCTCTGGTGATCTTGTTCACAGCATACTGCACAAGACGTATCGTATCAGTTCCCAATGTCGGCAGATCCGCATCCGTAGGGAGAACCTTATGATCTGCTGCAGGGTCAAATCCAAACTCATCAAAAGTGATATAGGCTGTATCTTCCACCTCCTGATAAGCAGGAATACCATTCGGCACCTGTTTTTGTCGATATGAAGTTAATTCATTCATAATCCCCATCGTTCTGGTGCGATATGCTCCCTGCGGCAGGGTAGTAACACTCTTCTCATATTCCTCGGAATCCGTATTCCAGGACGGCAAGCCAAAGGCACAATGCAGGTCATCAAAGTACAGATTAATCATTGTATTCAACGCCAAATCCGTACCGAGAGAATCCTGATTCTTGATCAGATTTACAAGACCCGTATCGTTGAAAAACTCATCAAAACTTTTGATGTCATGACTTTCTTTCAGTCCATACTGACAATCATATAACAGACAAAGCTCTCCGTAATTGAAATCAACAAACTCCTTACTGAATTTCCTTTTCTTTGCGCTGTTGTATTTTTCTTTCATATCACCAAGTTGAGTATTATTTGAGATAAACAGACTTTCTCCGTTAAAGACCTGAATTATACCTGAATTGGAAAAAAACAGATCCGCGTATGTCTGTACCGGGATATAAAAGCTTTTCTTATCTTTCAGAAGCTTGATCCCATATTTATTCAGGTTGATCACGATCCTACTGCCATGTCGGCTGTAATTGCTTTTCTCATCTGACTGAAACAAGTCTGAAACTGCCTGTATACCGCCCTCAGCACCGACTAAGGAGAGACCTTCCCGACGAAAGAAAGCATTTATATCGTCAAAGGTGATCGTATTCTTTTTATAATCAAAGATCACTCTGTTCGAACCATACACGGATGTCTTCGTCCAAGTAACCTTGCTCCCTTTTACTTTTGAGCTGATCGAAAACTTAGTGGGATTGCCATCCTTCTGCAGCCCCTTCACTTCCTCTAGTCTCGAACTAAGTTCAAAGTACGGAATATCGCTATTTCCATTGTAGTATACCTTATCTTTTTCAACGTTAGCCAGCGATAAAGTGTACTTCGTCACCGACTTAGACTTCATGCTGACCGTAGCTTTGGTAGTCTTTGCCTGTACCTGCTCCCCTGCATCAGGTGACAAAGCAATAATAAGTGCCAAAACAAGCATAAGAGCTACACATCTGACAAACATAGATTTCCTTTTTTTCATAGATCAGACCTCCTAAATCTGTTTTCAAAATTGAACAACCTTTTCTAATTCAACTTTATAGACATTATCGTTCGCATTATAACCGATAAGCAGATAGGTCGTCAACCCCCCTCTTCACTTTTGACTTGAGATTGTTCAAAAATGACTTGTTTTTTCTTCAAGAGCGTTATATAATGAAAATCAATCGGATCTGAAACATTTTTGTGAGGGATAAAAATGAACAAACAGGAGATCATGGATCTGTCTCTGCAGATCACCACAGATTATTATGACAACAGGATTCAACCGTTTTTAGACAGTCTGGATGAAAAGGCTCTCTGGTACGGACCTGCGCAGGGGCAGTTCCTGTCAGGGAAAGGTGCGATCGTCGCTGCATGGAGTGCGGAGACCGTACATCCTCTTTCCTTTACGCTTGAAAACATCCAAGTTACTGCCATAACAACTTCTTCATCCTTCTATGAAGTGATGATGAGTTTTGATGTAACCACGCATTATCCGGACAAAAGAAACGTAACGCATTTTCAGCGGATTCATCTGACCTGGAGTATCCACAGGATCACGAACGCTGACGGTTACATAAAACGTGTCCCCAAAATACTTATGTGCGTCGTCACAAATCCGCATCACAAGCATAATGAGGACAATATCTATCCGATACACTACGACCCGGACTACTGGAACCAGAGCGAGCCGAGCCGTGAAGATGTCCGGATGGTTTTTCATACAACAGACAACTCAGATTACTATCTACCCTCATCATCCATCCTATGGATCGAATCAGCAGGAAACAGCAGGCATTGCGTCATTCATACCACAGAGGGAACGATCGAAGCGCTAACTACCACAGCTATGATAGAAAAGCAATATTCGGATGTATTGCTGCGTTGTCATGCCAGCTATCTGGTAAATCCGGATTATATAAGAAACATCCGCCGTTTCGCAGTAACGATGGCAGACGGGGCAGAACTGCCAATACCGGAAAAGAAATATACGAGTTTTAAAAATAAGGTTAATGAATATAAGACAACCTGAATCCAAACCGATACAAGATGGCGTACGCTTAGCCATTCTTATTGCTTTGTTATGCGTGAGAGCGTCTCAGCCACGGCAGTATTTAAAAAACCTACTTTTTTACGAAATAAGCTTCCAGTTTCCCAAGAAGTGTCTGCATATCAATC
>JAGBOK010000069.1 GCA_017633905.1 Eubacterium sp.
CATTGAGTAATATATCACTCCGTAAACCATCTCACCGGTAAAGGACGGCGTGATGATCTGCGTTTTTTTATTCAGTGACAAATATTTCTTGGTAAACAGCTTCTTTAATATCTCCGCCCTTGTCGCGCTCGTTCCTATCCCGCTTCCCTTTATCTGGGCTCTCAACTCCTCATCTTCTATCATCTGCCCCGCATTTTCCATCGCAAGGATCATTGAACCGGAATTGTATCTTTTGGGCGGTGAGGTCTCTCCCTCCTTGATCACGGAGCTCATCAGCCTGAGCGATGCTCCTTTTTTCAGCTTGTCAAATACAAGTTCAAGCCCCTTTCCTACCTGCTCTGACTCATCATCCTCTGATTCGGCATCCGCATTTTTACGGTTATTATCAGAGGATGTATCCCTGCCGGTCGTAAAGCTGAATTTATTTACTGCAAAAAAGCCTTCATCGACAAGTACCCTGCCACCGGTCACAAATCTCTCAGTAAATACCCTGCCATCATCAGAGACCTTCATATCTATCTCCACATTCAGTCTCTGATAGACCGCAGGCGGGAAAAATATAGATAAAAACCTTCTTACGATCACCTCATACATCCGCTGATGCAGCTCACTCATAGATGAAAGGCTCCCTATGGCTGCACCGGTGGGAATGATCGCATAGTGATCGGTTATTTTCTTGTCGTCAACATATCTTGTCTTTTCAAGTCCCTTGTGAGCCTGCCTGTTCGCCATATCGTTAAGCCATTCACCTACAAGCGTATAGGACTTAAGCCCGTTCAAGTTCTTCGCAATATCCTTTGCTACGGCTGTTGACAATACTCTGGCATCAGTCCTCGGATAAGTAACGAGCTTTTTTTCATACAGATCCTGTACGATCTGAAGCGTCTCATCAGGACTGATCTTAAAGAGCTTTGATGAGAGATTTTGAAGCTCCGCAAGGTTAAAAAGGAGAGGTGGATTTTTCTCCTCCTGCTTTTTATTCAGCGATCTGATGACAGCTGTTCCCTCAGCTGCTTCATCCATGCCCGCAGCGGAGATCATATCTATCAGCTCATTGGCTGTTTTTTCATCCCTGAAACCATTCTCCTTGTACAATACTCTTGAAAGTGAATAGTCAGCCTGCTTTTTCTCATCTTCCAAAACAGTTATTATCTCAGGTTCATAATATTTTGAAGTTTCACATACATGCCACTCGGCATCAAACGAGTCCCCATCGATGGAAAACTGTGAGATCACCCTGTAGAACGGGGTTTTTATAAAGCGTCTTATCTCCCATTCTCTCCTCACGACCATCCCGAGCACACAGCTCATCACGCGCCCTACGGAAATAGATGACCATTTGTCCGATGATATATTGTTATTCAGCCATCTTCCGTACTTTACCGACAATATCCTGGAGAAATTTATCCCCATCAGATAGTCTTCCTTGGCTCTCAGATATGCGGAGTCGGAAAGAGCATCATATTCGGAGACAGGCTTTGCTTCGTTCACTCCCCTTTTTATCTCATCATCTGTCTGGGAGTCTATCCAGACGCGAAGCTTTTTTTTGGTGTCGGGCACCCCTGCCTGCATATCGACAAGCCTGTATATGTACTCTCCCTCACGTCCGGAGTCCGTACACACATAAATAGTGTCTACATCATCTCTGTTGAGAAGTCCGCTCACGATGTCAAACTGTTTTTTTACCTGCGGTATGATCTCGTATTTGAATTTATCAGGCAAAAAAGGCAGGGTGTCCTCTGACCAGTCCTTTAGCTTTTTGTCATATTTTTCAGGATAGCTCATGGTGACGAGATGACCCACGCACCATGTCACTATGGAATCATCTGATTCCAAAAAACCGTCACCGGCTCTTCCCGAAACACCGAACACCCTGGCAAACTCCTTTGCCACACTTGGTTTTTCTGCGATAAAAAGTCTCTTGCCCATGTATCAGATCTCATAAAGCGGATACTTGTTTGTCAGTGATTTGACGATCTCCTTTGCCTTTGCAATATTTCCCTCATGATCATCAATAAGCAGGGCTATAGCCTCTGCGACCTGATCCATATCGTCAGTTTTAAAGCCTCTTGAGGTCACTGCGGCAGATCCAAGACGTATACCGCTTGTGACAAACGGCGACTGCGGATCATTTGGTATCGTATTTTTGTTTGCCGTGATATTGGCATCATCAAGCCATGTCTCGACCTCCTTGCCCGTAAGTCCCTTCTTTACAAGGTCAATGAGCATAAGGTGATTGTCTGTTCCGCCTGATACTATATCAATGCCCCTGTCAAGAAGTCCCTTGCAAAGCGCGGCGGCGTTATCAATGATACCCTTGCCGTACTCCTTGAACTCAGGACGAAGCGCCTCACCGAAGCATACTGCCTTGGCAGCTATCACATGCATGAGAGGTCCTCCCTGCGTACCCGGGAATATAGCTTTGTTGAGCTTGTGCTCATTTGCGAATTCCTCTGATGAGAGGATCATGCCGCCTCTTGGTCCCCTGAGAGTCTTGTGTGTGGTTGTTGTCGTAACATGAGCATACGGGATCGGGCTCTCATGGTATCCGGAAGCAACGAGTCCGGCAATATGGGCAATATCGACCATGAGGTAAGCTCCTACCTCATCTGCGATCTCCCTGAAGCGCTTAAAATCAATCTTTCTGCAATATGCGGATGCTCCTGCTATGATCATCTTGGGTTTGTATTCCTTTGCTATGCGAAGCACCTCGTCATAGTCAATAAATCCCGAATCATCAACTCCGTAAGGCACGATATTGTAATATGTGCCTGAGATATTGGCAGGGCTTCCGTGTGAGAGATGACCGCCGTGGTCAAGATTCATACCCATGACCGTTTCACCGGGCTTTACCAGCGCAAAGAACACTGCCATATTTGCCTGTGCGCCGGAGTGCGGCTGCACATTGGCATAGGTACAGTTGAAGAGCTTCTTGGCGCGATCCCTTGCAAGATCCTCAACTATATCAACATACTGGCAGCCCCCGTAGTATCTTTTGCCCGGATATCCTTCCGCGTATTTGTTTGTCAGTGTTGAACCCATGGCAGCCATCACTGCCTTGGATACAAAGTTTTCTGATGCTATGAGCTCGATATGGTCATTCTGCCTTCCGGTCTCAAGCTCGATCGCTCTTGCGACCTCGGGATCAGCCTTTTTTACCTCATCAAAACTATACATTATAATTCTCCTCCTAAATTAAATATTTTCTGCGGAAAGAACAATATCCGTCCGCATGTATTTGTTTTCAAAATTGATCCACTCGGTAGCTCTGTATGCGCCCCATCTTGCTATCTTGATCGTAGGTCCGATAGCGGTCACGCCAAGCACTCTTCCGCCGTTGGTGTAGAACTTTCCGTTCTCGTATTTGGTTCCCGAGTGAAATACATAATAGTCATCCGTATCATTGAATGCCTCGAGTCCGACTATCTCCTTGCCCTTCTCATAATCACCGGGATACCCCTTTGATGCGAGCATGACACAGACAGCCGCATTGTTCTCAAACTCGAGCTCTATCTCATCGAGCTTCCCGTCTATACATGCCTCCATGACCTCAATAATATCATTTTTCATCCTCGGCAAAACCACCTGTGCCTCGGGATCGCCAAATCTTGCGTTGTATTCAAGTACCTTTGGTCCGTCCTCTGTGAGGATAAGCCCTACAAATAATACTCCGACAAAGTCCCTGCCCTCTTTTTTCATGGCATCCATAGTGGGCGCAAAGACCTTTTCTTCACAGAATTTCTTGATCTCGGCAGTATAGAAGGGACTTGGAGAAAATGTACCCATGCCTCCGGTATTCAGACCCGTATCTCCATCTCCCGCCCTTTTGTGATCCTGGGCGCTCGTCATCGGCTTGATATTCGTACCGTCGCAAAAACAGAGTACAGATACTTCTCTTCCGGTGAGAAATTCCTCAATGACGACTTCATTTCCGGCATCCCCGAATTTCTTGTCGATCATTATGGATCTGACTGCTGATTTTGCCTCCGGAAGGGTATTGCATATGAGCACACCCTTGCCAAGTGCCAGCCCGCTCGCCTTGACGACGATAGGCATGTTCGCGCCTTCAAGATAAGAAAATGCCTCATCCGCATCCTTAAATATCTCATATGCCGCCGTGGGGATATTGTATTTTTTCATAAGCTCCTTGGAAAAAGCCTTTGAGCCCTCTATGATAGCGGCATTTTTTCTCGGGCCAAATATTCTTAAACCCCTTTTTTCAAATACATCAACGATACCACCGACCAAAGGATCATCCATTCCGACTATGGTGAGTCCTATGTTTTTCTCCTCGGCAAAGTCGGCAAGCTTGTCAAACTCCATAGCTCCTATGGGAACACATTCAGCTATCTGACCTATGCCGGCATTGCCCGGCGCACAATAAACCTGCTTTGCCAGAGGACTCCTCACAACGCTTGTCGCGATCGCATGCTCTCTGCCTCCGCTTCCTATTATCAGAATATTCATTTTAGCTACCTCCGTTTTACTATTCCGTCTGCGATCTCGATCCTGTCATTTGCTATCAGATCGATAGCCTCCGGAAGTATCTTCCACTCAGCCTGCTCCATCACTCTTTTTTGCAATGTCTCAGGTGTATCATCATCAAGTACCTCTACTGCCTTTTGCAGGATGATAGGTCCTGAATCCGTTCCCTCATCCACAAAATGAACAGTGGCTCCGGTGACCTTGTTCCCCCTTTTTAACACCGACTCATGAACCTTGAGCCCGTAATATCCGTCGCCGCAGTGAGAAGGAATGAGCGATGGATGGATATTTATTATCCTGCCCTCATATGCTCTCACCAGATTCTCAGGCAGTATCACCAGATATCCACCAAGCACGACAAGATCGACAGAGTGAGCATCAAGTGTATCTATCATCGCCTGACCAAACTCCTCAGACGAGGAATACGCCTTCGGCATTATAACCATGCTTTCTATTCCGGCGTCTTCGGCACGTTTGAGCGCATAGGCATCCTTTTTATTGCTGATAACAAGTACTATTCCGGTGTTTTTTATCGTACCGTCCTTTACCCTGTCTATTATCGCCTGAAGATTGGTGCCTCCGCCGGAGACACATACAGCTACTCTCAGCATAATGTAACTCCCTTGTCTCCACTGATTATTTCTCCGATCACATACGGTGTCTCACCCGCACCCGTGATCGCATCCATACAGGCATCCACATCCTTTGGCGCAACACACAGCACCATGCCTATACCCATATTAAAGGTGTTGTACATCACATGTTCATCAACATTTCCGTCTCTTGCGATCATCATAAATACCGGAGGTGTCACGAACGAATCGAGAGATATTCTCGCATGTGTACGCTCCTTTAGCATGCGCGGAACATTCTCATAAAAACCTCCTCCGGTTATATGAGAGCAAGCCTTGATCTTAATACCTGCAGCTTTTATGCTCTTCAATGCTTTTACATAGATCTTGGTCGGCGCAAGCAGAGTCTCTCCGAGTGTCAGGTCGCTTTCGAGGCACTCGTATTTGCTCATAAGCGTTGCTTCCGTCATGGAGAAAACACTCCTTACCAGTGAAAATCCGTTGCTGTGTATTCCGGAGCTTGCAATACCTATCAGGGCATCCCCGACGTGCATATCCCTGCCATCTATCATTTCTTTTCTATCTACTATACCTACGGAAAAACCGGCGAGGTCATATTCGTCAACGGGATAAAAGCCCGGCATCTCAGCTGTCTCACCGCCTATCAGTGCGGCGCCGGAGAGCCTGCATCCGTTCGCAACACCGCTGACTATCTGTTCTATCTTTTCCGGCTCGTTTCTGCCGCATGCTATATAATCAAGGAAAAACAGAGGCTCACCGCCGGTGCATGCGATATCATTTACACACATTGCAACACAGTCTATACCTACCGTGTCATGCTTGTCAAGAAGAAATGCAAGCTTTAATTTGGTTCCCACTCCGTCTGTTCCGGAGACGAGAACAGGCTCCTCCATGGACGCAAATGACTTCATGGAAAATGCCCCTGAAAAACCTCCTATGCCTCCAAGCACCTCATCACGCATAGTTGACTCAACATGTTTTTTCATGAGCTCTACAGCCTTGTAACCTGCTTCGATGTCTACCCCGGCTTTTTTGTAATCCATAATTTTCCTCCAATGCAGTTTATTTCTTTATGTTAAATGTAATAATGCGGCTTCCTTTATAATTTCCGATACCTTTGATCTTTAATGTGGCAATTCCCTTGTTTTTATTGTTGGAATAAACCAGTTTATAATCGGTTCCTTTTTTCAGCTTGTATCCGTTGACGCGCACGACAGGCTTTGGCTTTACTTTTTTTCCGGTATATTTATAGCTTGCCTTCATGCCTGAAATGCCGCAGTCCTTGACGGAATCCTTTACTATCTTAAAGGTCTTGTGGTATTCTCCCTTGTATCCGCTCCCGTCTACGGCGGTAAGAGTTACCGTTGCGGTGCCGACATTTTTATTGTTTGAATATGATATCGTATAATCAACACCGGCCTTTAGTGTCACGCCCTCCAACACCACAACAGGCCCCGGCTTGATCCTTGCATGCGTATATACATATCCGGTCTTGATCCCCGATACCGATGCGGCGGACAGACTGAGTCTGAGCGAATTATACGTCTGTCTTGCGGCAACTAAAGTTGCATAAGTCTTTACCAGTGACTTCTGCATCGTAGTCAGGGCATCATATGCTTCTTCTGCTTCGATTATACTCGGCCCCGAGTTGATATTTACCGTTCCGATTTTGGATATCAGTGAATCGACCTGACCCGATCTGTTTATATCCTCGGTATATGTGCCGTATTCGAGAGCCTGCAGGTACTGATCGTACAGAGTTCCAAAATACTTCTTTGCATTGGCATTCAGCGCATTTACCGCTGACCTTATGTTTGCGATCTCAGTCGAATCCTCGGAGGACGGCGAGAGCATGAGTGCATCCACTCTGAGTCTCAGGGCTGACGCGGCAGTGGCATCAGTATGAAGTGCCGTAAATTTGTTATAGTCGATCAGCTTGTTAAAAACAGTGGTATTGGACACCGAAAGCTTTTCAAGCTCGGCCTTCAGCGGCTCTATAACAGTCTTTAGCTTGAAGCAGACATTGACCGGATCTATGGCAAGCGCATCATTTATCTTGTCCTGATAGGTCTTGTAGGTCTTGTACTCATCGGTAAGCTTTAGCCTGTTTTCTACAAACACCTCGATTCCTGAATTGGGATAAAGCTTTAACAGAGCTTCATATGCCGAAAGAGCCGCCTGATATTTCACTAAAAATGTGCTTTTGTATATCGCCTGTGTAGTCGGATATGTAATTGATTTTATCTTTGTAACAACATCATCGATTTTGCTCATAACCGGCTTGCAGGCATTGAGCAGCGTAATGTCATTTGCGGAAAGCTTTGACTTCTCGGATTCGGTAAGCTTGGTATATTTGGTATATACATCCACCGCTTTTTTTACATCGGAAGATGAACCCTGACCCGCGGATGCGCTGAGAGAATCAAGCTCCACTAAAAAGCTTTTTATATCCTCATACTCTCTTATGATCTGCAATATATCAGAGCCGTAAAGCTGGCTTTTAATAAAGCTCTCGGCGGCTGTTCTGCTTCCAAGACCGTAGACATCAGCCTGTGACCATATCTTGTCATATCCGCAGAGTCTTGTATATAGCACATACATTCCGGGAACGGTATAGGAATTGCCGCTCTCCTCAAACTTTGAAAAATTGCTCCTCATGGACGTATTGTCCGAGGGAGTATATGAGAGATTTGAATATGATTTTTCAAGCATATAACGAAGCATCAGCTTCTCATACATCTCATAATAATCACCTGTCGCTACCCCGTCAAATCCGTACGCGGATAAATATGCGGAATTGAGCGGAAAATCAGATAGCATGTAATACATATAGTATTCAAGGTTTGTTGTGTCGTTATCCAAAAGACATTTTTTAAACTTGTCCTTGGATGCCATCTCCGTATATTTATCCCTGTACTTGGACACCGCCAGATATACACTGTCATCTCCTTCATAGACAGAGCTGTAAAAGGTGACAAGGTTGTTTGCGGAAAGGCTCATCTGCGACGCATTGTAAATTCTTATGAGTGAAGTATTCAGATAAGAATACATGGTCGTAAGATCGGAATAGCATGAAAGGTACCCGTTAGGATCAATATCTGATGTGGCTGCATAGCTGACGACCCCTAAAGATAAAAGTTTATCATACTCTTCGATAAGAGTATAAAAACTGTTTTGAAATTCCGATGATATGATAACCATGCCAAGCTGATTGCTGATGTCATATATCAGCATCCTGGCAAGGGCTTTTTTCATGGCATCGATCATCTCAGCCTCAGTGGTATAAGAGGAAAAATCAGTAGAGATCGCATGAGCCGTAAGCCTCGACTGGTAAGCCGTAACAGCCGCCTGAAGCTCGCTCAGGGTCGCATCTGAAAGGATCCTCACAGCCGGTGTCTGTGACAACCTTGCCGACTTTTTGTTTGAAGCTCTGACAATATTGAAGGTCTTGGTCTTGCTGCCCTTGTAATTACCGATCCCTTTGAGGGTAACAGATGCCACACCGACCTTTTTGTTTCTGCTGTAGCTGACCTTATAATCCGTTCCTTTTTTTAGTTTTTTACCGTTTACCCTGAGTGTGGGAACAGGCCGTATCTTGCTCCCCGTGTATTTATATTTCTTTTTTATTCCGGTGAGAGATCCGTCACCGATCGAATCCTTGACAATATTGAAATTTTTAATAAAAGCTCCTCTGTAACCGCTCCCGTCCTTTGCGGTGATCGTGACCGTTGCAGTACCGACATTTTTATTGTTGGAATAGCTCAGCTCATAATCGGTTCCCGATTTGAGAACCTTTTTGTTGACAACCACCTTTGGTACGGGGCATATTGCGGAGCGGGTATATACATAGCCCGTCTTGATACCCGTAATTGAAGCGGATGAAATATCCATCCTCAGATTGTCATAGTCCTTTCTTGCGGAAGTCAGCTTTTCATAGTTCTTTACCAATGACTTCTGCACATCACTGAGCGCCGCATACGCATCCTCGGCTGCTATGATCCTGTCTCCGGAAGAAAGAGTTACCGTTCCGATGCGCTCGATCAAGGTATCGACTCTGCCTGCGAGATTTTGATCCTCAACTATACTTCCGTCGGAAAGCGCCTTGATATATGAGAAATACAATGTTCCGAAAAAGTTCTTCGCCTGCTGGTTGAGGGCATTTGCCTCC
>JAGBOK010000070.1 GCA_017633905.1 Eubacterium sp.
ACTGATAGATAACTACGAAGGAAATATGATCAAAAAATACGAGAACGAGACTGTCGAATCGCTAAAAAACGACGCAAGGGGCATTGTTTTTCTCACCGTCATGGATGCCTACGACAGACTGATCGCGCCTGCCATAGAGAGAGAGCTGCGGACTGAAATGACGGAAACCGCTGAGGACGGCGCTATCAAAGTGTTTGGCAAAAACCTGACCCAGCTTCTGATGCAGCCTCCGATCAAGGATCAGGTGGTGCTCGGCTGGGATCCCGCATTCAGAACAGGCTGCAAGCTTGCCATCGTCGATGCCACGGGCAAGGTACTTCACACAGTCGTCGTGTATCCGACCGCTCCACAGAACAAGATCGAGGAGACAAAAAAAACTGTCTCCGCCCTCATAGACAAATACAACGTGACACTGATATCCGTTGGTAACGGAACCGCGTCAAGAGAATCAGAGCTTGTGATAGCAGACATGCTAAAGGATATAAAAAAGCCCGTCCACTACGTCATTGTGAACGAGGCGGGCGCAAGCGTGTACTCGGCAAGCAAAAGAGCTACAGAGGAATTCCCCGAGTTCGATGTGGGACAAAGATCCGCCGTCTCCATTGCAAGAAGATTGCAAGATCCTCTGGCAGAGCTTGTAAAGATAGAGCCAAAGAGCATCGGAGTAGGTCAGTATCAGCACGATATGAACCAGAAAAAACTCGAGGAGGCTCTCGGCGCTGTCGTGGAGGACTGTGTGAATCATGTTGGTGTGGACTTAAATACCGCATCCGCCTCCCTGCTTGAATATGTATCCGGAGTATCAAAGCCGATCGCCAAAAACATCGTTGCATACAGAGAAGCCAACGGAAAGTTCCATTCGAGAAAGGAGCTTCTCAAAGTGGCAAAGCTTGGTCCCAAGGCGTATGAACAATGCGCAGGCTTTATGCGGATATCAGACGGCACCGAGCCTCTTGACGGCACGAGCGTCCACCCCGAATCATACGAGGCAGCCAAAAGCCTTCTAAAGGATCTCGGCTTTGAATCCGAGGATATAAGGGGCGGACTTACGGGTATTTCTCTCATGACCAAAAACAGGGACGCTCTTGCGGCAAAGCTGAATATCGGAAAGCAGACATTGGATGATATAATAGACGAGCTTGAAAAGCCCGGCAGAGACCCGAGAGACGAGATGCCAAAACCGATATTAAGAGGCGATGTCCTTGCGATGGAGGATCTGAAGGAGGGCATGATATTAAAGGGAACGGTCAGAAACGTTATCGACTTCGGGGCATTTGTAGATATAGGTGTACATCAGGATGGTCTTGTTCACATATCACAGTTGACAGACAAAAAATTTGTCAGGCATCCTCTCGATGTAGTGAGCGTGGGTGATGTCGTGGACGTGAAGGTTCTCTCTGTCGATATCAGAAAAAAGAGGATCTCACTCAGCATGATAATTTAAGAAGCCGCTATCTTTTCGTATTTGTCCCTGAACAGTCCTTCAATGACCTTTGTCTCCCTCTCCCTGTCGGCAAGCTTCGTCTTTTTGCCGGGGGGATAGGCGAGATTCAGCGCACGCCCTATATCATCAAGACACCCCACAATACGCCCGAGGTACTGTATGATATCGTTGATAAAAAACTGCTGCTCGTATGTAAGTTCACCGTCATGAACGCTATTAACACTTTTTCGTATTATCTTGTTCTGCATATCGTAGGTAATATCAAGAATTGTCGGGATAGCTTTGACAAAGGCAGGATTATTGTTTCTGTAGCCCTCGTTAACAATTGCGATGATCTCCTCCATGGCCTCATAGAACACCGCAATATCATCCTTGTAATCATCCGGAATGCTGAAATTCTCATCATCCTTTTTGCTTTTTATCGTCTGTATGGCATCCCTGAACTCCTTGATTATCATGGAGTAATCATTGGCAGCATCCTTGACAAGCATCAGCCGCCTTGAATCCCTGATAGACAGTGAATCCAGACCTATCTTTACCGTATAATCCGAGAGCTTGTCAGCATAAATTTCTATCAGGTCAGTTTTATTGCCAAAACTCTCAAAGCTTACTTCTATTCCCGTGAGTGCTCTTCTGATATCTTCAAAAATACCCGAGACCAGATCCGATATTCTGTCCGTAACAATTTTTGCCTGAGTGATGGCGATCGGCGCGGTCTTTAGAAGTATAGGATTAAGAAGTGACATGACCTCATCAATATCCCTCTCTGACTCAGTCTTTGGAAGCACTAAATATACAAGCCTGACCAATGCACCGGATAACGGCAAAACAATGACCGAATATATAATATTTATCATGGAATGTATCAGCGCTATGCCGACCAAAGACGCACTCGCCGAAAGAAAAGAAAAGTGTACGAAGCTGTCTATAGTATAGAAAACAGCCAAAAAAGTACCCGTCTTGAATATATTGTAAAAAAGATGCAAAAATGCGGCTCTTCTTCCATTTCTCGAACCACCGATGGAAGAAATGATCGATGTGATACATGTACCGAGCTGTACTCCGCAGATCAGCGGTATGCAGGTAGCATACGGTACACCGACAGTCAGCGCAAGCGCCTGAACGATACCTACGGTCGCATCACAGCTTTGCACTATCATAGTGAATACGACTGCAACGAGATACCCAAGTACAGGGTTTTCAAAGCTTACCAATAGATTCTGAAATGAGGACAAAGCCCCCAGAGGCTTCATTGCCGTGCTCATCGCGGACATACCGAGCATCAGAAGTGAGAAGCCTATAATAATATTACATATTCTCTTTTTGGACTCACTTTTGGTAAACATGCTGAAAAATACGGCTCCGACAGCCAGAAACGGTGCCAGATTCGCAGGCTTAATAAGCAGCATGACAAAGCTCTCTCCCTCGATGGAGTTGAGGCTCAAAAGCCATGCCGTCGCCGTGGTTCCAAGGTTGGCTCCGAGTATGACATTTACTGCCTGAAGCAGCGTCATGACTCCCGCATTTACAAAACCGACCACCATCACCGTCGTTGTGGAGGATGACTGGACTATAGCTGTTATACCGGTACCAAACAGATATCCCGTGATCTTTTTTCTCGTCACTCTCTCTATGAGATTTCTAAGACCGTTTCCGGTTATATTTGTCAGCGATTCACTCATCAGGTTCATGCCAAACAAAAACATGGCAAGTCCGCCCATCAGTCCGGCTAACATTAAAAAAACATCTGCAAAGCTCATCTGTCACCTCACTGCAGGTTTTGACCCTCACGTTATGGCATGGAGGATGTCAAAGGATCCACCGCACGCTTGCGGCCGTACCATATGATCAATACGGCGTATAATGCTGTCAGAACACCACTGATGATATAAGCTGCCGTCCACGGCAGTCCAAAACCGATACGCGCATTCAGAATATAACTGATACATACATAACAGTAAAAACACCCCGGCAGCAGCGCTATCAAAAACGGCATTTTTTTTCTGATCATATATGCCGTGATAAATGTAAACGCAAATACGGCAGTGACCTCGTTCGCCCATGAGAAATATCGCCATAAAATGTTGAATCCGTTTGCATCCATCTTGGAATAGATCAAAACAGCCGCCACTACACCGAATATCACCAACGCCATCGGAAGACAGTTTTTCTTTTTGGTCTGGTCAATGTGCAGCGCATCACCGATTATCAATCGCAGGGAACGCAGTGCCGTATCACCTGATGTTATCGGCAGGACTATAACCCCCACGATCGCGATTATCCCTCCTATGGATCCAAGCATATCCTTCGCAACAATACCGACAACCGATGTGGGCGCACCATGCAAAGTATCCGCATCCGTGATCCCAATATACATGGCGCCCATAGCCGCTGCCGCCCATATCATGGCGATGAACCCCTCAGCTATCATCATGTCATAAAAAACAGTTCTTCCTTCACGCTCGTCCATAACTGAACGTGATACCAGCGTTGCCTGTGTTGAATGAAAGCCCGAAACAATACCGCACGCTACCGTCACAAAAAAGATCGGAATAAAATGCTCACCAAAAGGATGTATCCCGGCTATCCCCGTATCCCAGATCTCTTTCATCGGATATCCCTTGATAAACATACCAAAAAAAACACCGACCGCTGACAAAAGAAGAATTGCTCCAAAGATCGGATATACCTTTCCGATGATCTTGTCAATAGGAAAGAGCGTTGCTATTATATAATATAAAAATATCACAGCATACACAATGATTATAACCGGATTGCCAAGGGACGCATCCTGATTCATGATCTGTGTCACAAAAAGATCACCCGGCGTATAAATGAAAACCACTCCAAGGAGCAGCAGCAGCAGACACACAAACACCTGATATATATGATAGATGTGTTTGCCGAGAAAACGCCTCACCATGGCAGGTGTCTGCTCACCGTCACATCGCATCGAGATCATGCCGACCATATAATCATGCACGGCGCCTCCGATCACACAGCCTATGGGTATGGTGAGGAATGCGATCGGTCCAAAGAGAGCCCCCTGGATAGGTCCAAGGATAGGTCCCGTACCCGCAATGTTCAATAGCTCGATCAGGCTGTTTCTCCATTTTTTCATCGGTACAAAATCCACACCGTCCCTCATGCGTGTAGCGGGAGTCTGCACATCGGTCGGCTTCATCACACGCTCAACAAACCGACCATATAACGCACCGCCTATAATCAGAATTGCAAGTCCAATAAAAAAAGTAATCATTTTATTCTGTCTCCTATCTTTATGTATTTTTATAATTCAAATCTTCCTATGATCTCATGCATCGTATCAGCTTCATCATAAAGACCCTTTGTCATCAGACTGTCCAATGACTCATTCTGCTTGATTTTATCAGATAAGACCGTTTCTGTCAATGTGAAAACTGACAGTTAAACAATGAAAAGTAAAAAATGTGATAAAGATCATTGATTATCCGGAGAGGATATAGTATAATCGAGATCGTAGCAATTTTCTTTCCGGTAATGTGGTTAAGAGAGACTACACTACCAAAACAAACAGGAGGGTTTTTAAATGAGTGATCTTAACATCAAAAGTGGAAAAAACGAAAGCGAGATGACAATAACTCTTGGCGGCAGACTCGATACCAATACATCCCCACAGCTCGAGGAATTGGTTGATACATCTCTTGATGGAGTTGAGAAGTTGGTGTTTGACATGGCAGATCTTGAATATATCTCCAGTGCCGGACTTAGAGTTTTGCTGGCAGCACTTCAGATTATGGAGGATCAGGGGGAGATGGTCCTCAGAAACGTGGGTGAGGAGATCATGGATGTCTTCGAGATAACAGGCTTTATAGACGACTTGACGATTGAAGACTAAAGGAGAGTATTTATGAAGGAACTCGAAATCCTCGCCAAACGGGAGAACCTC
>JAGBOK010000071.1 GCA_017633905.1 Eubacterium sp.
AGCAAGACGTTCTCAGAGATCACACTTACGAACCCGAAGGATGCGGAATACGAAGAGGCTGAAACAGCTATCAGCGCACTGACCTTCGCAAACGGGTTTGAGTTTGACGATAACCAGACCTCTGCTCCGACAGCGGATGCAGTCAAGGCTCTTATCGAGGAAGACACAGGTATCTCGGCAATCGAGTCAGCAGTAGTTGGTGACGTGACCGTGACAGAGGCTGAAATCTGGACGGTAGCAGGTGGAGAGACGAAGGTTTCATTCTCGGTGTCTAAGAGCGGGTACAGCAAAACTTTCTCAGAGATAAAACTCACCAACCCGGCAGATATCTAAAACAAACCCACGTTTGTCCAAGAGAGTAAGATAGTAATACTGAAGTGAAGAATTAAATAATCCCACCGAGGCGTCATAACTTCGGTGGGATTTATAAAAAAATGTCTTATATTATGAATTGCACAAAATTGATAAACGAGAAAAATTAATAAATGAATTGAATGATAGTAATTGTAATGATCTGTTCCCTTGTGAGAGGACGTTTTTACAAGGACACATTGAAAGGAGATAACATGAAATATATGGTACATATTCGTCCAGGATGACAAGGATGGCAAAATAATGAAGAAAGTAGAGAATGAAAGTAATAGATTTGATTGGGACAGTGTGGTTCAGAAATGTTTAGTTCTGTTCGCAAGTATATTGAATATTATTGGATCTATTTTTACGTTTATAGGCAAAGGAAGTATTGTTAGTTATGTTATTCTTGGAGTTGGAATAATACTTACACTAATACTTTTTATGTTTTTATTTAAATCACAGAAAGACACAGAAGTCTTTATGATAAATGTAGTCGTGTAGAGCGGTGTTCGGATTATAAGAAGATTCGTTGTTACGGATTACCTTGCTTTACTTCATCGAATCTCTATGAGATGCAACGTAGCGGATTATATGAAAATGACACAGATAATTTTAAAAATAAAGAGTATCAAAGCACGATTGTGAGTGCGGTCAGATACAATGAAAAAGGAAATTACAAAGAAGAAAAAGAAACTAATCTTGATATAGATATAAAAAATGATGTGGTAGGATTTGTATGTATCGACAGCAAAAAGAGTCTTCCGAACTGGACGGCGGAAAATAGTCTTGAATAACAACTGGTTTCTGCAATAGCAGACACCCTGTTCATATACATTTGATTGTTAATATTAATGAGAAGAAGGTTTATGATAGTTACACAGATATAACGATGCCAACGGATCTATTTAGAACTCTTATGTCCTTTGGATTGTTAGATGATGTGAAGACTTACATGGCAGATAAGAAAAAAAATAATGAGAAGCCAGGAACTATGACTTACAATACCAATCCTGCACCAGGGAAGTATTCTCAACGGAAAAAAATATCTGTGCATGTAGTCTCAACGATGTGATCCTGCATTTAGATTTTTTCAAAGGACGGTGTCTGTATGATCTATCCGTACATAGACAGAATCAGAAAAATCAGAAAAAATCATAACCTGAGTCAGGATGAAGTGGCGAGGCTGCTTGGAACCTCACAGACAATGTATTCAAGATATGAGAGAGGTCTTAGCGAAATGCCGATTCGACACCTTGTAATGTTGGCTGATTATTACCGTATATCAGCGGATTATATTCTGGGTAGGACAGACATAATGTAACACATATATCCCTGTCGGAGTGGCAAATCTCCAATGGGGTTTAGGAAGAACACAGGCTCCCCCTTGCATCGAGTCCGGGGATGTGCAGGCAGCACATCCCCGGCACCTTTTTGGGGTGCCATGAATTAACCATTGCAGATCTGTGGGTTATGTGGTATACAAGGGGGCTTTGGATACAGGGATTATTTTTATGTGAGATTTTACTTGTAAGAACCGGGAATTTATGGTAGACTTTATTTGAAAAGTTATATACAAACAGAATGTCCGAAAGGAGTGTGGTTCGTATGACCGCTGTAAAAGAGCAATTTATGCAGATGCTACCACAGAGTTTATCAGAAGTTCCGGATGACGAAGTGCAGTACATGATAAATATACTGGTGAAGTGGAGCAAGCCAAAATCTAAATCGGCTACGGATGATGAGTTTTCTGAGTACAAGATTAAGATGAAGAAGTCGCAGCAATGGGCTAAGGAAGTGGGCTTGACTCCCGAAGACATTACAAAGGCTATCAAGGCTGTGCGGCAAGAAAAGAGGCAGCAAGGATGAAGATCGTTATTGACACTAATCTTGTTGTATCCGCTATTTTCTTTGGCGGTATGCCTGAAAAGTTGATTGATCTTCTGATTGACGGTCGTTTTGATGCCTATACAAACGGGGTCATTATTGAGGAATACGATGATACAGTAGAAAAGCTTAAGAAGGATTATCCTGATAAAACAGAGCGGTTTGCTTTGCCGGATATTATCTCCAAAATGTACCAGATCGACGTAACTACAGAAGTCCACGTCTGCCGCGATCCCGATGATGATAAGTTCATCGGTTGTGCGATTGACTCGAAGAGCAAGTACATTGTCAGCGGTGATAAGGATTTGTTGGCAGTAGGCAAACACAAAGATGTGGAGATCGTGACCGTAGGCGATTTTCTACGGGAGAACTTCCCGGAAGAGTGATATGACTTAACGAGTCCTCGGAGTCTAAGACTTCGGGGACTTCTTTTGCCCGAGTTTACCGTCTTTCCCGAATGGTGCTGATGGTGGCGAAAGAGGAGAACGACAGCAATTAGGTTGCTCTGACGATTGATTTTGATGACCTGGAAAGTGGAATTGGGACACAAAAGGGTACCTCACAGACAATATAAAAAGCCCGGAGGCTTCGGCTTCCGTTTTTTTATCCATCTGCCTGATGAGAATCGATTTGCAAAAAAAGTCGTAATGTTGGACATCTGTTGGACATAAGGGTATATATTAGGGGAACACAGAGTAAATCAGTGTTTCCTTAATTGCCACCGGCAGGATGTGCAGATTTTTTGTGGTCGAACTTGGGCACAGACAGATCGCACAGGTTTTTGAAATAGAATACCGGAAGAACGTAAATGCATCCGTGCCTACGGCTATCCAGGTGAAAAAAACAATGAACTCATACATAGATCCTGATTCCGGCAAGCGGCTTGGAGATCTTATTATGGATATATCGGACAATGACCTGGCAGAGATCCTTTTTCAGGCAAACGGAAAGATCGTGATGCTTGTGCAGGAACAGCTTGCTTATGCTTCCGACACCTCGGATCGCACTTGGCTTGACAGAATGAGCATGCTTGGCAGGAATGGGGACGCATGGCTTGCCGCACGAAAGGACGATCCGAAATTATCAGTATATATGATCGAGAAATCGGTCTCTACCGCGCTTTCATCATATAAATACGAAAAAACAAATCTGCTCGATTTTTTTTTGTTAAATGATACTGAATTTGAAGGTGACGGGATCAGAAAACTATATCCTCTCGCTGCATCGCTGACAGATGCCCAGAGGGCTG
Source organism: Eubacterium sp. (assembly GCA_017633905.1). Lineage (GTDB taxonomy): Bacteria > Bacillota > Clostridia > Lachnospirales > Lachnospiraceae > Eubacterium_F. The sequence continues at coordinate 3,488 of JAGBOK010000071.1, forward strand.
CGCTCAGAGAAAGTACTGATATGTATCTGAAGCTCACCATCGGAACAGGTGCCGCTGCTTTGGGAACAGCGATCGGGGCTGCTATCATGTCTCATGTGATATCGTGCTGGAAATTAAAGATAGGTGAGATAGGGTATAAAAATGTCGGAGAGGTATCATCAGTAGCATCAGCATCAATGAGTAATACCGAAAGGGAAATAGCCAGACAGTTCTTAGATGAAAACAATCTGAATGACCTGGCAATAGCGCAGCGTGAGAATTGGTACAGGGATATTGTAAAGATATCCAAGATGTCAAAATCAGATATGGCAGAGGGAGGATATTCATTAAGCGACAAAGCACAGATGAAGGCACAGTTGGAAGAATTCTACAACCACGGAGTTAAAGTGAGCGGAAACACTGTAAAGGCAGCTGTATAAATACTACAACACAGACCATCTTCCGATCCCGCATCATATGGTTGATATTTCTTACGATCAGACAAAAAAGACGACATTTATATCATATAAAAATGTATTGACACAGGAGAAAAGCTCCGGTGATGTAAACGGCGGCGGGGGCAGGCTATGGGATGATAAGAAGAAAAAGAAAAATACAAACGCCGGCTGATAGGCAGATGTAAGCTGAAGCTGACCGGCTGGCAGCGCACGGGCATGTGATGAGTGACAGCCGTGAATAGTAACGTTTGAAATTTTTTTTCTACTCGATTGTTGATTTTCTATAATGAATTATGTATAATACAAGACATGAAATATAGCAACTGGATAATAAAAAATCGGAGATCAGTGTCATGGCGGATCGTGAACCAGTAATAAAAAACAGGGTTTACCTTGTTGGCTTATTTATCATTTTTTTTATCGGAATACTTGCCATACCTGTTTCGTCACAGGCACGCATCACCCGTGCGTCAACGAGGTTTTTCTGCCACAGGGGATACGCGGCAAAGTACCCTGAGAACTCAAAGATCGCACAGGAGATGGCTTTGAAAAAAGGTTTCATCGGGACCAATTGTGATGCGTGGCCGACTGCAGCGGATGAAACCGGCAATTTTGATATTGCAATTACACATGATGAGTCACTCATCACGATGACGGACAAAGATAAAAAAGTCACGGAGCTGACTGCGGATGAAATAAAAAAAATAAGGATCACCAAGGGAATAAATGCGGATAAATATAAAGATCAGTATATCATGATGTTGGATGATATACTCACATTGACATCCGACTACGGCGCATTTATACAGATAGAGATGAAGGGACTTTGGAACGCCGGACAGACTGAGCTTTTGTTAGACAAGATCAAAAAACATTCTCTGTCATCACGCACTGTTATAGAATCAATGCATGAAAAAAACCTAAAAAATGCAGTTAAATATGCAAAGAAAAAATCACTTGAAATAGAGACCAATTATGTTGTGACAAGCAAGTCGAACGATGCTCTGAAAAGAGCCAAAAAATGTGTCAGATACGGTTTTACGACTGTGGTCTGCTATTATACCCTGATAGATGAGAAACTGACTGAATATTGCAGGAATAACAATATCAAATGCTCTGCCTATGTTCCGGTAGATATCAGATCGGGACCAATAGTAAAAAAACTGTTAAAATATGATCTCTATACCATCGGGGTTTCTGATATACCGTGGAAGGGCGAGCCTGATATAATACCATTGCAGGGCGCATTTAATGCCAGGGATATCGGTGGATATTCTACTGAGGACGGGCGAAAGATCAGGAAAAAGAAACTGCTGAGAAGCGGAGAGCTTTCCTACCTGACAGATGATGATATCACGCTCCTAAAAAAGACATACGGTCTGAAAAAAGTATTTGATCTGCGTTATCCTTCGGATGTGGAAAACTGTCCGGACAGACAGATAAATGGAGTGACAAATATCAATGTGCCGCCCAGGGAAGAGGGAACGGGTGCATCGGCAAATGCATCAGACAGATTTGGTGTTTTTTCTAAAACAATAACTGATGGGGTGGCGGATTTCAGACAGGCATGTATCGACCGCAGTTCTCTTATGAAAAGAACATACTTCGAGGGGATGATATCCGGAGAACTTGCCTTGACCTCATACAGGAAAGTATTGGAAGAATTGCTCACGTTAAAGGATGATGAGTCAGCTCTCATCCATTGTGTATATGGCAAGGATCGTACCGGGATGATGGCTGCCGTGATTCTCATGGCGTTAGGTGTTCCGGAGAAAACGATCGTAAACGACTTCGCATACTCCAATACGTCTGCGCACACAGCGGGCTCAGACAAGAAGATAGTGAGGCGTTCCGACATGAAATATATCATAAACAGGATAGTGTCGACCTATGGAAGCATGTTGGAATATATAACAGATAAAATTGGTTTTTCAAAAGAAAAAATAGAAAGCTTAAGAGAAAAATATCTGCTTACAAATACCGTGAGCTGATCATGAAAGGAAATGAAAA
>JAGBOK010000072.1 GCA_017633905.1 Eubacterium sp.
CATCAAGAAGTATCAGATCCACGCGATCCTTTACGAGAAATGTAATCGCACTCATTCCGGAGTTGCACATATATACATCATAGCGCTGAAGAAGCGACTTCTGCAAGGAGTGGAGAGAGGCAGGAGTATCATCAACTATCAGGATCCTTTTTTTGACCTCGCCGCCCTCTTCATCAGCAATGATCCGGTTCATATCGGAGACAAGCTGCTGTACATTGATAGGTCTTGGATATGTTTTGGTGATGATATCCTGTGGGATGAACTGGTATATATCCTGCAGCTCATCATCGTGTCCGATGATCATGAAGCGCGGATTGTTCATAAGGACATTTTCCTTGACGAAGGAGTACTGGTCACGAAACTCCTTGCCTACGGTCTCTTCGTCAAGATAAAGTATCCAAAAAGGCTGCAGCACGCCCTCACGCCTGATATCATCCTCAGAGAGAGGGACTCTTGTTGTTTTGAAGCCGTCATGTTCAAGACCGTTGGCTATTGCATTAAACATAAAGCTTTTGGTATTGCCGATCAGCATTACTTCCTTATCCATAAAAATCTCCTTTTATTATCGTCATATCTATGAATGTCATTTAAGGGTATCATTAAACCATTTGAGCACGGCATCCCTGTCAACATTTCTGACAAGCTTATACAGGGTATCATACATCATTTGCTGGGTAGAAGTCAAGTGATAATCCTTAAGCATTTTCATGACCTCCTCTGCATTTCCGAAATCAAATGAATCCACAAGCTCTTTTACCGAGCTCAATGCATCCTTAAACATATTATCATCTATCATGATCCCGGGATCGGCGGACTCATCAGCGTGAAGAGCATCCGTGAACGGCTTCAGCTTGTCCGTGTAGCTCTCATAGAGGTCCAGGAGAGCATCAGTCTTTGCGTCTATTTCTTCGGCGTTTTCTGCATCGCCGCACTGCTCGAGATAGAAGGCATCTTCTGAAAGCTTTGTGGCGCCGATAAGCCTTGCCGTGCTTTTTAGAGCGTGTACCTGTATGGTGTAGTTTCTGTAGTCTTTATTAAGTCTGTACCCCTCGATCTCCGCGGGCTTGGTCTCAAGTGTCTGGATAAAATCGCTTATCGCTTCAACGAGCGTCTCATCCTCAATACAGTTTGCGATAGCCGTGTCATAATCGATCCCTTCAAGGTGAGTGAGGATATCGTGCATTTTATCCTCTGCTGAGTCGGACTCTGCAGCTACGTCCGTAGCAGGCTCATCCGTATCTGAAGCCATGGTAGGAGAGGGAGACTCCGCTTCTATATCTTCTTCAGAGTAATCAGGTCTCAGCTCCACAAGCTCCGTGGGAAGATATTCTATCAGCAGGGATTCAAGCTCGGAGCTGTCTATGGGCTTTGAGAGATAGTCGGTAAAGCCTGCGTTGATATAGAGCTCTCTTGCACCTGCTATGGCATTTGCGGTAAGGGCTATATACGGGATATGCCTGTTCGGATTGTTTGTAAGCTCCCTGATATTTATCAGTGTTTCGATACCGTCCATTTTCGGCATTCTGTGATCAAGGAATACGATATCGTACTGATTCTTTTTGATAAGCTCTATTGCTGTCTTGCCGCTCAGGGCAGTGTCGATATGTATCTCTGTTTTTTTCAAAAGTCCCTTAAATACCGTCAGATTGACCTGCATATCATCGACGATGAGGATCCTTGCCGCCGGGGCATGCAGCTTTTCGTGATAGCGTTTTTCTGCAAGAAGGGACTTTTCATACATTTCATTGTAGTTGCCGATCGGTGCCCAGTCTATGACACCCTGATGAACTCCGAATGAGAAATCCGAACCCTTGCCGTAGATGGAGTGGACTTCAAGCTTCGTACCCATGAGAGCGAGGAGACGGTTGACGATATTCATGCCGAGACCGGTGCCCTCGACATTTCTGTTTTTCTTCTCATCAAACCTTGAAAAGCGCTCAAACAGGTGCGCAAGATCCTCCTCCTTCATTCCTATTCCGGTGTCGATGACCTGGAATTTCAGGATGATGCTTCCTCTGTTTACGGTCTCAAAGTCGACATTCATGGTTATGGAGCCGGTCTCGGTGTACTTGACCGCATTGGTCAGGAGATTGAGAACACACTGCTTCACCATGATCTCATCGCCGAACAGCATATGAGGGAGATCTTCATTTACATTTATAAAAAGGTTGAGGTTTTTCTCTCTGGCTCTTGACGATATCATATTCGCAAGATCGGAAATTGACGATGAGAGATCGTACTCAACGGGTATGATCTTCAGCTTGTCAGCATCAAGACGCGATGAGTCAAGCAGGTCATTGACAAGAGAGAGAAGAGTACGGCTTGAATCCTTGATTTCAAGGGCGTAGCGTTCGATCTGCTTGTTGCCGGCTTCGCGTATTATTATCTCGTTCATGCCCATGATCGCGTTGATCGGAGTCCTGATATCATGTGATACGGTAGAGAGAAAAGAGCTCTGGGCATCATTTGCCGCCTTTACTACCAAAAGCTCATTGAAGGCAACGATACTGCGGCTCAGATCCCTTCTCAGCAGCATCGTGTGTATGATAAGATACGCACCGAGAATAAAGATAACTCCGATAATAAGTATCAGCAGGGAGTTTTGCTCTATGGTCGTAGATGCCTCCTCGGTAGAGCGTATGTCATCGGTCAGACTGAGAAGGTGTGAAAAAAGCGAAGTCGTATTGTTTTTTGCGACCCTGTATTCAAGATCTGCGCTTAACATCTGTCCTATGAGTGTGCTGCATTTTAATACGAGGGGGATGGCTTCCTTTAATTCATTCAAACGCAGGGCATCGACTTTAAGATTCTGTTCTATGGATCGGGTCGTCCCGTAGATGAGCCATCTGGAATTGTTGTCCTGTTTGCCTTTTATTATGGAGGATGTGTACTCCGTAAATGTATTGTTGAGTGAATACATAAGGTCTATATATTTTTGTCCGCCCTCAAACTCATCACCCTTGCTCGATATAAGCCCGACGAGAAGAGAGGACAGTTTGTTCTCAGTGTCCGTGTATTCGCGGTAGAGCCCGATGGCAGAGTTGTAGCCGCGCATGGCTGAGATCTCCGTCAGCCTTTCATAGTTGTATGAGAGACGTTCCACATCCCGAAGAATGTTTTGGATATCATTTTTGGTTCCCGGATCATACACAAGCTCAAGAGCGCTGGTTGCCGCATTGCGCATCACTACTATATGCTTGCTGATCTCATGAAACGTATCTACAGAGCTGTAGTAGCCCTCATTTAAGTTGCTTATCTTGTACTGGGAATTGGCAATCACGTTCATGTGATTCAGTATATGGTTGTTTATGTTGGAGCGAAGGAGAGTGACAATCGTCAAAAGACCGAGCAAAAGCAGTGAACCGACGGCAGCAAAACCAAGCAGGCGTATCTGCCTGCGTATTCTGGTCAAAAACCTGTCATCAGTCTTAGCTTCCTTTATATCACCGTTCTCTATCAAAGCTGTCTCCTTTTTCTAAACATCTGTCATGAAATATTGATCTTGTCGATATCAGAGAAATCATCGAGTGTTTCTTCAAGCTCATCGATCTCTTTTACTTTTTTCTTTATATGGATCGAGAGAAAAACGAGCATACAGATGCTTGCAATGATAACGGTACCTGATATTATCAGATAGATCGTTCTGTGTGATGACTTCTCCTGAGTGAGCGCCGTCTGCGGAATGTTGGAGGTTATCCTGAACCCGTTCTTGCACACATCCGTGGATATGACCTGTCCGTGTACCTCGATCGCAGCGTGTTCGAGATTCTCCACCGCCTGAGTCAGATCCGTGTTCATAACGCCGTTTAGCATCTCATCCTTGTTTCCCGAGTATATTATGCGGTTGTCGGGAGTCGTCAGATGGAGGGTGAGATTATAATTGTCCTCGGCATCATAAAAAATAGTATTCAGACTGTCCTGAAGGATGGAGACCAGCACGATGGTCCCGGGATTTACGGCCTTGGCAAAGTAAACACGGCTGAAATCATCATTGTATCCGGTAAAGAAATTCTGTGTATCGGTCTCTTTCAGATCGGAAAATTCCTTGTAGAGAGTCTCGCCCGGATAGAGCTCCGCCGTGTGTGAGTCGAGCTGTCCGAGATAAGAGCCGTCCTTGTACACAAGAGCACAGTCACAGAAATCATCCATGGAGGTGTAGTTCGCGATGGAGTGTCCAAGAGAAAGCTCTGTCGCGGCGATCTCTGCGGGCGGCAGCTTTGACTCGGTGCGGTCGTAAGCCTTGAAGTTCTCATCGATGGAAATATGGGAGGCGATCTTGATCATGCGGTCAAATCTGTCTTCAAGATTCAGCATTATCTCCCTGTTGGTCGAGGCGAGCAGTGAGGTCGCCGTCGTGGTAAGAGTCCGGTCAAAATTCATAAAAATCGTAGTATAGGCGAATAGGATCTGCGTGATGATCATTACCGCGCCCAGTATGATGACAGGAGTCAGGTACCTTCTGTATATTTTATTCATTAAATGATACCTCCGGATTTAGTTCATATTTAATGACATCATTTCATAATACAGAGTCAATTCTACTACATTTCATGGTAAAAGTCAATTCAACATCACACTTTCCTACATAATATATGCACGCACGGAGACGGCAGCATTTTTTTATAAAAAAATGAGAAAAAAGGAGAAAAAAAGAGATATTTGTAGAAAAATATTGAATATACAGAGATATTCAGAAAAATAAATGTTGCATTTTTATATATAAATGATATGATATGTACTTAGTTAGCACTCGATGTTGTAGAGTGCTAACAAACATAAAGATAGAAAATTTATTCAGAAAGGAAGGATCAATTATGAAATTAGTACCTTTGGCTGACCGCGTCGTTCTCAAACAGCTTGACGCAGAAGAAAAAACAAAGTCCGGCATCGTTTTGCCCGGAAGCGCTCAGGAAAAGCCGCAGCAGGCGGAGATAGTCGCTGTAGGACCGGGCGGTGTGGTTGATGGCAAGGAAGTCAAGATGGAAGTCAAGAAGGGTGATCAGGTCATCTACTCCCGCTATTCGGGTACAGATGTTAAGCTTGACGGAGAAGAGTATGTGATAGTTCGTCAGAGTGATATCCTTGCAGTTGTTAAATAAATAAAAAGAGGGAGGTCATCAAAATGGCTAAGGAAATTAAATTCGGAGCCGATGCCAGAGCAGCATTGGAGAGTGGAGTAAACCAGTTGTCAAATACGGTCAGGGTGACGCTTGGACCCAAGGGGAGAAACGTAGTTCTTGATAAATCCTACGGAGCACCGCTCATCACAAACGACGGTGTGACTATCGCCAAGGAAATTGAGCTTGAGGATGCATTTGAGAATATGGGGGCACAGCTTGTCAAGGAAGTGGCTACCAAGACAAATGACGTAGCCGGCGACGGTACAACAACAGCTACCGTACTTGCGCAGGCAATGATAAATGAGGGTATGAAAAACCTCGCAGCCGGTGCCAATCCGATCATCCTGAGAAAGGGTATGAAAAAAGCAACGGATGCGGCAGTTGAGTCCATCAAAAAGATGAGCTCAAAGCTTTCCGGCAAGGATCAGATCGCAAAGGTCGCAGCTATCTCAGCCGGTGACGCCGAGGTCGGTGAGATGGTCGCTGATGCCATGGACAAGGTCTCAAACGATGGCGTTATCACGATCGAAGAGAGCAAGACCATGAAGACAGAGCTTGAATTGGTAGAGGGAATGCAGTTTGACCGCGGATATGTTTCCGCATATATGTGTACCAATATGGACAAGATGGAAGCTGAGCTTGAAGATCCCTACATCCTGATCACGGATAAAAAGATCTCAAATATTCAGGATATCCTGCCGCTTCTTGAACAGATCGTACAGCAGGGCGCAAGGCTTCTCATCATTGCTGAGGATGTTGAGGGAGAGGCTCTTTCAACACTTGTTATCAACAAGCTCAGAGGAACCTTTAACGTTGTTGCTGTCAAGGCTCCGGGCTATGGCGACAGACGCAAGGAGATGCTCAAGGATATTGCGATCCTCACAGGCGGTGAGGTGATCTCTGATGAGCTTGGTCTCGATCTGAAGGAGACTACCATGGCTCAGCTCGGACGCGCAAAATCAGTCAAAGTCCAGAAGGAGAATACGATCATCGTTGACGGTGAGGGTACCAAGAAGGCTATCAAGGATCGTGTTGCCCAGATCCGTACACAGATCGAAGAGACGACATCAGACTTTGACCGCGAGAAGCTTCAGGAGCGTCTTGCAAAGCTTGCAGGCGGTGTTGCCGTTATCAGAGTCGGCGCTGCCACAGAGACAGAGATGAAGGAAGCCAAGATGCGTATGGAGGATGCTCTCGCAGCTACAAGAGCAGCCGTAGAGGAAGGTATCATCGCGGGAGGCGGTTCTGCTTATGTTCATGCCATCTCTGATGTTGAAAAAGTTGCTGCCAAGCTCGAGGGAGACGAGAAGACCGGAGCGAACATCATACTTTCCGCACTTGAAGCACCGCTTCGCCGCATCGTGGAGAATGCGGGTCTTGAAGGCTCCGTGATCGTTGACCGTGTACGCAGCGAGAAGAAGGGTGTAGGCTTTGACGCATTGAGCGAGCAGTATGTAAATATGGTCGAGTCAGGAATTCTTGATCCTGCCAAGGTCACACGTTCTGCTCTTCAGAATGCGACCTCAGTTGCTTCAACACTTCTTACCACAGAGTCTGTTGTGGCAAATATCAAAGAAGAAACACCGGCTATGCCGGCAGGTGCAGGCGCAGGTATGGGTCCGTACTGATAAAAGAAATGTATCATGTATAAATCATGTATAAAAACGTCGGGCTGTCATTTTGGCAGTCTGACGTATGATCAGGGAGATTTGAATGGAGCAGGCATATTGTGAGTGCGCGGTCAAAAGAAAGAAAACCGTGATGACTCTTGTTATCAAAATTTTGTTCGTTGTGATAGTGGTTTTGCTGATGCTTTCCACGATGCTGTTGCCGTGGTTTGCCATACTCGGAGTGGCGGCTGCCGGATTTTTGATCTGGTATTGGCCGAGGTTCGATATAATGTGGGAATATGTATATTGTGACGGACAGATAGACTTTGACCGCATCATGGGTGGCGAAAAGAGAAAAACTGACCTTCGGATCGAAATAGAGGATGCTGATGTCATAGCACCGGCTGATTCGGATGATATCAAAAGATTTCATGACTGGCCGACCAAAAGCTTCATTTCTCTTGAAGAGGGAGCGAGAATATACGGTATAGCGACCAGAAATCCGAAGGACAATACCAAAAAGCTCCTCATTCTGTTTGAACCAAATGACAAGATGCTTGACATGATGTATTCAAAGTGTCCGAGAACGGTTCATAAATAATAAATCAGAATAAAAAAAGTGGCTGTTGACAAGCGGTCACTTTTTTGTTATAATCGAAAAAATATTTTTTCAAGCAGGCAACAAAAATACATGGACTGTCCGTAGCGGGCGGTCTTATCTTTAAGAAAGGATGGGAATGACATGGCATCAGTTATGAAAGAAGGCATTACTTTTGATGACGTACTGCTTGTTCCGGCTTATTCGGAGGTTATACCCAACGAGGTATCATTAAAGACTAATCTTACAAAAACCATCAGGCTGAATATTCCGATGATGAGTGCGGGCATGGATACCGTGACAGAATACAGAATGGCTATCGCCATGGCGAGACAGGGAGGAATCGGGATCATTCACAAGAATATGACTATCGAGGAGCAGGCTGATGAGGTCGACAAGGTAAAGCGTTCTGAGAATGGCGTTATTTCCGATCCTTTTTATTTAAGTCCGGAGCATACTCTCAAAGATGCTGATGAGCTCATGGGGAAGTTCCATATCTCCGGTGTTCCCATCACGGAAAAGGGAACAAAAAAGCTGGTCGGCATACTGACCAACAGGGATCTCAAATTTGAGACCGATTACAGCAAAAAGATCGCTGAGAAGATGACAAGCGAAGGGCTTATCACCGCAAAGCAGGGAGTTACCCTTGATGATGCCAAGGATATTCTTGCCAAGGCGCGCAAGGAGAAGCTTCCCATAGTTGATGAAAACGGAAATCTCACGGGTCTGATCACCATCAAGGATATAGAAAAGCAGATCAAATATCCGAATTCAGCCAAGGACGCGCAGGGCAGGCTTTTGTGCGGGGCAGGAGTCGGTGTTACCGCAAATATCCTTGAAAGAGTGGAGGCTCTTGTAAAGTCAAAGGTCGATGTGATAGTGATCGACTCTGCTCACGGTCATTCGGCAAATGTCATCAGATGTGTTGAGATGGTCAGAAACGCGTATCCTGACCTTCCGATCATAGCAGGTAATGTTGCCACGAGCGAGGGCACTGAGGCTCTTATCAAGGCTGGTGTGGATGCCGTCAAGGTCGGGATCGGTCCCGGCTCCATATGCACGACCAGGATCGTGGCAGGTATAGGAGTTCCGCAGATCACGGCGATACTTGACTGCTATGAGGTGGCAAAGAAATACGATATTCCGATCATAGCTGACGGAGGTATCAAGTATTCCGGTGATATGACCAAGGCTCTTGCGGCAGGAGCAAATGTATGTATGATGGGAAGCCTGTTCGCAGGCTGTGACGAGAGCCCGGGTGATTTTGAACTGTTTCAGGGCAGAAAATACAAGGTTTACCGCGGCATGGGTTCCATTGCTGCCATGGAGAGCGGCAGCAAGGACAGATATTTCCAGGAGGATGCCAAGAAACTCGTGCCTGAGGGTGTCGAGGGACGAGTCGCATACAAGGGGTATGTTGAGGATACGGTATTCCAGCTTGTCGGAGGCATACGTTCCGGTATGGGGTACTGTGGGGCAAAGGACATACAGAGCCTTAAAGAAAACGCAAAATTCGTAAAGATATCCGCAGCTTCACTCAAAGAGAGCCATCCTCATGATATACATATCACCAAGGAGGCGCCAAACTACAGCGTTGAGTGATCACATCATCAACAGGGACAGGGGCAGACCGGAATGAAAAGAGAGGATTATTTAAGCTGGGATCATTATTTTATGGGGATAGCAAGGCTTTCTGCCATGAGGAGCAAGGATCCGCACACCTCTGTCGGCGCGTGTATAGTCGGAGAGGACAACAAGATCCTTTCCATGGGGTACAACGGAATGCCGAGAGGTTGTTCTGATGAGAGCTTCCCGTGGGAGAGAGAGGACGATGATCCTCTCAAAACAAAATATGTGTATGTCTGTCATGCGGAGTTGAATGCGATACTGAATTTCAGGGGAGGGGTCTCGCTCTCGGGCGCAAGGATATATACGACTCTTTTTCCGTGCAACGAGTGTACCAAGGCGCTGATACAGGTCGGGATCAAAGAGGTCATCTACCTTGATGATCTGTATCCTGACTCTGTTTCCGTGATCGCAGCAAAAAAAATGATGAAGTCGTCAGGCATCAGCTACAGAAGATATGTGCCTGAGGATGTGGAAATAAAAATAAATCTGTAACCCGTGAATATACCTGAAAGAAAAAAACCGGTCAAATTGACCGGTTTTTGTTTCAGATATTATATTTATTTGCGAGGCGTCAGTTCATTGCATTGACTGCCTTGGTAAGACGTGATACCTTGCGGGCAGTAGTATTTTTGTGATATATGCCCTTTTTGGTCGCCTTGTCAAGCTCGGATACAGCTGCTTTCAGAGCATCAGCTGCAGCGCTCTTATCGCCGGCTTCGATAGCAAGATCAACTTTTTTTACTGCTGTCTTGATGCGTGAGCGTACAGACTTGTTGCGGTCAGCGCGCTTCTTTGAAACCAGGATACGCTTTTTTGCGGACTTGATATTAGCCAATTCAAACACCTCCATCTCTATCGTATTTCTAAATGTATTTCTACGCAATACCTTGACATTCTAACCCACATTTAGACTTATGTCAAGTTTTTTTTCAATTCATGAATGATTTCCTGTATGTCCTCTGCAGTCATATTTTTTGGTTCTTTTGTCGCAAGTATCAGACGAAGCTTGATCATGGCACCCATCAGTATAAAAAATGAAGGAGCGGCGGTGTGAAGCTTGTCGGGATTCAGCATTGAATAATAGATGAGGGTGCGGTCCGTATAGGGATCGGTTTTCACGGGATTTTGTTCAAGCCTTTGTTCTGTCATGAAAAAAAGATCCGACGGCATGATCCCCACAGACTCACAGAATCTTATTATGGTAGAGAGCATGATATCACTTGATGTCGAACGGTTTTCGAGGCTCCACAGTGTTGAATACGCTATTTCTGATCTGCCGGCAAGCTCATCCGCCGGTTCATTTATTATATCCTTTCTTATACTGTGAACTATGTCCGAAAGCGCTCTTCTGTAAAAATACCACAGTCCGTTTCTTTGAAAATTTTTTTGTTCCTGTCTCATGTTATCCTCCTTGTTTGATATAGGCAAATGCCTGTGTTTTACGTTGCCGATCGGTGCAAACAGCAACATTTTTACCAAACTTTTATTCTATCACATGGTTTACTGTATAAGTCTGCCTGCCGGAGAGTAAGATTTATATTCACTGTGATCTTATTTTCTAAGACCGGCTTGTCGTCTGATAATATGGAAAACGGGACTGATCATGGCTAAAATCTAATGGGATCATATCCACGCCGTTTTTAAGAAAGAGAGGGACGTATGAATGAAAAATGCGAGCTTAATGTGACTATTGGTTCAAGACTTAAAAGAGTGAGGGAGGAGGCGTTTTTGAACGTTGCCCAGATGGCAGAGTTTTTTGAGATGAGCAGGGAAAACTACAGGAGGATGGAGAGCGGAAAACAGGCAATAAGCCCTGATAAGTTCAAAATGCTGAGACAGTATATGAGGGTAGATCTGAACTGGCTGATCTGCGGCACCGAGAAGATGGAGGATAGTGACCGGGCGGGGAACACCGGCAGGCAAAAGATCCTTGTGATGGAGCAGCTCTACAGCTATTGCAGCAGACAGGAGGGGTAAAAGGTGGAACAGATACTTGTGTTTGGGAGCGATACGTCAGGGTTTGATGGCGGCAGGACTACCGCCGGAGAAATGATAATAACGCACAATCCGACGGAGTTTAAAAAACGGGTGATAATGAATGATTATATGATGATAATAATTGATCTTGACGGCAGGGAGAGAAAAGCGATGGAGCTTGCCGCGTATTCAAGGTTGATACCGAGACAGTTCATGACACCCATTATTTTTCTCTCCAACGACAGGAAGAAGGAGTGGCAGGCGTTTCACGAGATACACTGCTATGATTTTTTTGTAAAGCCGCTCAGTGACAGGGATATAACCAAAATAATGATACTCAGTGTCAAGCAGCTCTCAAAGGCGGAAAAAAAGGAAACCATTGCCTTTAGCGTGGGCGCGGATCTCTACCCTGTGGATATTGATGATATTTTGTATCTTGAAAGATGTGAGCGGACAATTATCGTCCACACTACGGGCAGGGAGCTTCATGTTCCTTCGATAAAGCTTGGTGAATTTGCCGAGGAATATGGAAAATGGTTTATTCAGGTAAACAGAGGAGCCGTGATGAACAGAAGAAAAATTAAGTGCATTGATTTCGCGAACGCCATGATAGAGATAAAAGACTGTGACGATTATCTCACGCTCGGCAGGACTTTTTTGCCAAATGTTCGCAAAGCATTTGACGAAAAGTGTCTGACGTAATATAATAGACAGGATATTTATGTGAAGGAGATCCCATTTTTGATGAAAGAATTGTTTTTTATCAGACACGGACGGCAGGATTCCAAGCTGTGCAATACCGATGTCAGTTTGAGCAGGGAGGGCAGGGAGCAGGCAAAGCTTGCTGCGCTCAGATTAAAAAACTATGGTATGGAAAAAATATATTCCTCAGACCTTAAAAGGGCAATGGAGACAGCAGAGATAATTGCCGATGAGCTTGGGCTCTCCTATGAGGTCTTGCAGGATATAGAGGAGATCCACTTCGGAGGGTTC
>JAGBOK010000010.1 GCA_017633905.1 Eubacterium sp.
GGCAAGCTCAAAGCAACAGAGCAGTTCAACTCCTTCTTGAGCGCATTTAATAGAGCAGCTGAGGTGAGTGCTGATGAGAAGATCGTCATAATGGGATCTGATTACTCATCCGATGAACAGATAGTACTTGAAAAAGATAAATCGGTAGTTGTTGACCTGAACGGTTATACCATCAAAAGAGACAGGGAGAATCATGAAACAAAAAGAAACGGCGGTGTTTTTCTCGTAAAGTCGGTAGCAACGCTTACGATCAGGGATTCATCTCCGAAGAGAAAAGGCAATGGCGGTGTCAGGGGAGGAGTGATCACCGGAGGTGCCAGCTCAAATGCTGGAGGAGGCATCACGATCGAGGAAAAAGGGCATCTTGTGATGGAAGGCGGAACCATATATGACTGTACCTCTGATGAGGACGGAGGCGGCGTATATGTCGATACCGGCAGCAAGGAAACATCATTTGTCATGAGAGGAGGCAGGATCGCAAACTGCAAGACCATTGATTCCGCAGACAATTGCTATGGCGGTGCCATATTTTTTCGGTGATGGCAAGCTCGATCTGAAGGATGGTACGATCGATGGCTGCTATTCAGAGGATGACGGCGGTGCGATCTACTGCAAAAGAGGTGAAGTAAATCTCGAAAATATGATTTTTTCGACCAACAAATCAAGGGAGGACGGCGGAGCTATCTACATAGATCTGGATCTTGCCAAGTACGATGGAACACTTTTTTACGCCAAAGGCTGCTCGTTCATCGAGAATGAGGCGATGGAGGACGGCGGAGCGTTTTATATGAGAGACAATCCGGAGCACAAGGGCGCATTGATGTTTGACCACTGCATTTTCAGAAATAATACTGCGAGAGAAAACGGCGGAGCATTGGTAGCCTGTGATGACGGTATGGTACTCTCCAATGTTGAGATCACCGGTAACAGTGCAGGCGAATACGGCGGCGGAGTGTTCGTGGATGCCAGATACACTGTCAATGTCAAGGGTGTTGTAGTTATAAAAAACAATACATCAAATAAGTACTCAAACTGTCGTGATATGTGTCTTGAAGACGGTATATCAAATACGGCATTTATAAACAGCGGAGGGCTTTCCAAGGGTTCGTGGATCGGGGTAGGTTCCACGAGCAAGAAGAGTATAAAGCTCGCAAACAACATGAGCGTATATGAGATGAAGTATTTCCATAGTCACGTTGGAAGTATTTCTGCCAAAAATGTAAGAGAGGTAGAGGTTGAGATGGTGGTCACGGGATCGCTGTTCAGTGTGGGAAATACCATGCTGATCTCAGTGATGGGAGGTATCGGACTCGTGCTCCTGGTGATACTGATAATACGACGAAAAAAACTAGGTAACGTAAACAGAACAAAAGCTGAAGGAGGCGGACTATGATGTGGAACAAGAAAAAGAGATCCGTTAGGATCATAAGAGTACTGACTTGTTTTATCCTGATCTTTGGTTTGTTTGTGACCGGCTCCATCAGAGAATATGGTCCGATAGTTGCCCAAGCGATCGAGGATTCAACTGTTACTTATGTCAGTGAGATAAGACTGTTTTACTCGACGGAAGGTCTTGCTGATGCGAGAGCGGCGTGTGAGGCGGCAGACTTTATTCCGGTCGATGGAGACCTGAACGAGGGAACTGACAGAAACAACGTCGTTATGGGATATAAAGAGACTGATGAAAGAAATGAAGCGATATGCTCCATCAAGCTTCTTGCCATGAATGACGGCTATGAAATGAGAGATTTTTCTGAACTTCAGAAGGAGTACAAGAGCTCAAATTCATCGGTCATAGATACTATAGAAGCTGCTGCAATGGAGTTTATCTCCAATTATAACGCAGAATCACCCAAGGCTATCCTTGCTTATCAGGGACTCAACCTGATCCATGTTCCCGAAGCCGGTGACAAGCTTCTCGGTGATTATATAGTAGACGGTGACGCAGACTGGGATTTCTATGCAAATATCGTCACCAGATCCAGCACAGGTACAGTGAACAACGTTCTCTCCAACCTGTCACTCGGCATATCACCCTACAAAAATGAGTATGATCCGGATACGGGAGAGGAGATCTCTGTATGTTGGGCAGAGTTTGTGAAGGACAGCCTGGTCTGGGATATGTTGGATGAAGCCGTTACCGAAGATGAGTTTGATGAAATGTACAGAGAGTACGGAGATGATGCGAGGGAGTTTCACAAGGAGCTTCAGGAGTTTACGACCGGTTATGAAAATGCTCTGGCGACCTTTGATGAGAATGAGCTGGTTGAAGAGATCGAGAATCTCGAAGGAAAGACTGATGAGGAGGTCATAGAAGAAAAAGAAAAGCTCACCGCTCCTGAGAAAGACATGATATATATCTCCGTCTATGATAAGCTTGATCAATACAAAACAAAAGATGGGACCAGTCTGGCAGAATATCTGACAGAGCTTGGAGGTCAGACGAGCGATGAAGTGGATCTGACAGCGCTCTATCCAATCATAGATTCCATGACATACGCAGAGCGTCGTTTCGCTTGCATGTCAGGACTTCAGGGTATCATCCAGACTGTCGGAGAGAACGAAGAAAATAAAGAGACAGAACAGATAGAGGAAAAGATATCAGAGGCTTCGGTGCATCTTGATGAGCTCATCGGAACCGGTTCGTACTCTATCTGGCTGAATGATAATGAAGAGATCAAAGATAAAAAGGTAGCTTATACATCAGACGCTATCAGAGCGGATGCAGCGCAGGGAATCATTGACCAGCCGCAGGAAGAGAAATCATCAGAAGTGACTCAGAATGTTTTTAAGTGGGTGAACATGGCTCTTGGCATAGTATCCTGTGTACTGACTTTAGCGAAGTTTGAAGTAATAGCCCATGTAATAGCTTTTATACCTGCGGGGCTGAGTAAGCTTGCTGCTGCTATGGGACTTATCAAGGCCGCTACTTCGGTGGCAACTCTTACCACAAAGATAGCAGGAGGCGCAGCAGCGGCAAGTGGACCGCTCGGCTTGATCACAATGGCTGTTATGGTTTGGGCAATAGTCATCGTATTGGTAGTGTGTCTGATAGAAAAATATATAAAAGAGCAAAAAGACTATGACTATGAAGATGCTCCGGAATATGTAGCTGATCGTGTAGAGATCGAAGGAGAAAATGGATATACGACATACTACAAGGGAGCGGGATCGCAGTCGTCCCCCAATGATGAAATGGATGATTATCACGGTGAGGATGGTATCAGTGATGTCAACGGCAGAAGAGGCTTCAGGGGATGGAACTGTATATTCTACAGCAAAGATAAAAATGCCGGTTCACCGATAGTCATAAAGGATGGCGTAGCTCCGTTCAAGATCTTTTACGGAAATGATGGTATGAATATCAAATCAGGCTATGACTGTGTCAGGTCATTCGGTGAGGTCACACCGGGCAACTGCAACAACCTGATGAAGGAGGATGAAAAGGGCGGAGTATTCATCCATTATCGTACAGAGGACTCCATAAACGGGATCTCAAATACCTACTATGGTTCAGTCAGCGGATCTGCTGCGGATGTTAATGATGGCACCAAGCAGTCCGGACTTTATTACACAGATATCATAGTGAGATCTGCTGATACAGAGGCGGCAGCGAAAGCAAAGATAAAAGTCAAAGGCTACAAGGTCCTCGATATCAATCTTGCAAATGATGCCAGATTCAAATATTCACCTAATGAAGAATGGGCATTTACATATCTGGGCTTTAAATCTACCACTAACCCGAAGCAGGCGATCAGGGATATCAGAGTCGCAACGTTTTATCCGAATACCAGAAAGGAGATCCTCTTCGGGAGTATCAAGTATGGTTGTGCAGGAAATCTGGGATATAAAGCAGAAGATGCAACCGAAGATAAAGAATATCCGAGTGATCTTGACGGACTTTGGTTCACCCGGGATGAGAGAGCCGGGACACCCATAGAGGTCGGAGGACTCCATGTAGTCAGCGATCATGCAGACGGAAAGTATGTGAATGACGGATGGATACCGGTCACCACATTCAGCGGTGTTCCGTACAACTTTGCTTCTACCAGAATGAGTGATACCGATTCATGGGAGCCGGGCAGAATGGGTAACTACGGATACAACTATACAGGGTATGTGACCAGGGAAGACAATCAGTGGAACTGCCAGGCAAGGTATATTTACTATGAACCGCTTGAAAAGTACACCTCCGGGACCAAGTATCTGTCAGCGATGTTCTTCACGTTCGGTTCTGATTCGGAAAGTACGGCTGCAAAAGTCGGAGAGACCCTGGCGAATTATACTGATCTTGTCGACAGGATGAAAAATACACCGAACACCGTGGTACTTGATAACAACAATCTTGCAAGCTCATTTGTGTACAAAGGTTATATAGTAGAGAGCAACCAGAAGTATATGCACCTCGGATATTCGTGGAGTTATAATCCTTATAGGGCACTCACCGATATCAGGGCTTTTCAGGGAACGATATATACGGCAAATCTTCCTTACAGTATCAACAAACCTTGGGCTACGGGAAATGTTGCATATGATTCGGTCACGGTAGTTTCACAGAGGTCGATCACCGCAAAGTCGGTCGTGAGAGGTATAGGACCCGAGAACGCATACATGTTCCCGTCAGGACTTTTGGGTACCAACAAGCAGGTGCCCGACGGATATACATCCTATCAGCCCGGTAACTACAAATATTCCAGGAAACACATGGCGTTTATATCGAGCGGACTCTATGTCAGCGGACCGGTAGACGGAGCAGAGAAGCTGACGCTCGATGATGTCATCATCAGCAGCAATGCGCATGATGCAACCAACAACGGCGGTGTCATCACCTGTGATGTGAGCACAGAGACTACTCTTGGCGGCATTGCTGCTGCCGGTGAATGGAACTCCATGCAGGAGATGAAAAACCCATTTGAGCTAAAGCCGTTTAATGTAGCATATCCTGAGTGGACCAATGATAACGATGAACATCAGAATGCAGGGACGCCGTGCTATATATATCTCAGAAAGCCTGCACTAAAGAAAAAATATATTTCTTCAGTGACTGTCGGGTCATTCTCAGCCGAAGATGCCGGAGTAGAGGATGAAGAGGTGCAAAAAAAGGAAATAGGAAAACAGATAGACTTAAACGCTCTGCTTGGAGCGAACGGTGCGGGCGCTGATGAAGTTATTCCCGAAAACGTGTCAGTTGTAAGGCAAAGAGCATGGTACGATACACAGATCGGAGGTGATACGAGTTTTAATAGTCATTATGATTCAGTGGGAGGAGTGTATGAAAGAGGTACGGAAGGAGATATAAAAGAGGACACACTGCCATGGTGTCCACCTGCAGCTGAGATATTAATAAAAGGTTCAAAATCCTATGATAGTTCGGCTAATGCACAATGGCTGGATCGCCCTGCTTCATATGTAAGCGTCACCAGAACAGATGATCCGAACAAGGCGGTAAGAGGCCTGCTCCTCTTTAAGAGCAAAGATGAGATAGCTGCTGAGAAGATACAGGTCGGCGGAGTCGAGTATACTTGCGCTTCAACATCAACACCGATCATCATGAGCAAATGTACAGAGGGTGATTTGGATGATGCAAAGGCATATGAATATATGTGGGAAACGAACAAATATTTCCTGTACTATACTACCAACAGGGGTGTCACCCCGGGACAGCCGATAACCGAGATCACTATTGATGAAGAGATCTTTAACACCGGACAGGCTACGGTACTGTGTGTGGACAAAAAGGATAAAGTCGAGACATCTGCCGACGGAAGAAAGAAGATTGCGGAAAAAGCGATTCCTTTTGGTGAAGGAGATATGCCGAAGTATATACATGCGACCTTTGAGAAAGATACCAACATGTATTATAACAAGATATATACGGCAACAGGTGAAACCAAGAGGGATGCTTTGGCACAGCTTCTCGAGCAGGGCTGTACGGAGTACCTGGATATCAACTTAAACGACGGAGTGATTCTCACCGATGAAGATAAAGATGATGATGACGAGAGAAAAGGTGGAGAGTTCATATACTTCGGCTACAGGGGCTTTAGTATCAAAGGAGGCAAGAACAAGGATGATCAGCTGGTAGATGCGGTCTATGATATCATATGTACGGTCGGTGAAAAGTATCATCCGGAAGGCATCATGACAGAGAGATTCCAGATACAGTACACTCCTGTCGTGAAGGTTGACAAGACCGGTGGACTCTCAGGCTCCAACCTTAATGCCGGAACCAATGGACCTGCGATCTATATGTACTATACCACGCCGTGGATAGCAAGCAAATACAATGATAATGTCGGCAATGACACGAGAAAGAACCGCTCGGCAAATCCCAAGGATTATTTGAAATCCCCGATCACGAGGATCTGCTTTACAAAACTTGACAGGGTTCCGTACAATCCTGAATCAGGTGTTGATGCTGAGTTTGATGATGATACCAGAGCTTGGGAATATGTGCTTTATGATGACAGCAGAACTCCTGTTGATCTGAATGACGGAACGATCAAGTTCAACAGCGACTATCTCACGGAAAACAACAAAATAAACATGTTTGTTCAGCGTGAGGAGGGCAATGTCAAGCCGAGTGCAGAGATCACCGGAGGCTATGTATCAGGAAAAGCCCAAATAGGTGAGATGTGGCTGAACAGATAAGGAAAGGTTGTGAGAAACACGGCACGGTGATGCATGTGTGAGTGCTAAGAATGAGTTGACACATAGTTAAATATTTGGTAAAATAAGATAATGAAAACGGCATAAGGAGAGGTCGGAAAGCCTGATAGGAATTTCCGGCATCTCCTTTAGTTGAGAAGAAGGAGGATTAGACATTGAACCTGTATTTAGTAGCCAATCTAATTGTCTGTGTCTGCGCCTTTGTTGCATTTGTCATCGGAGCGATGCAGTTTTTCAGACCAAGGAAGGCACTGTATGGACAGATGATCACCCTTGCGATGCTTTGTATTGTTATAGGTCGTCTGTTCAATATTGTGCGTATCGCTTCGGGAGGAGACCTGCAAGACAGATTTCAGTTGGGCTTTTTGGGTATCATAGGAAGCTTTATGTTCTTTTTTTCATCGAATTACGGTACTCTTGATTCTTTGGTGGATGACAAGTCCAAAGAGTACAGAAAATATCGCCTGATCGGTATGCTGGCACCCATTGCTTTTTTGGCATCCTACTATCCGCTTTTTATGACCGGAGAGGTCAGCCTGATGTGGCGCTTTGAGGGAGGAGTGCTGATCTTCTTTACGGCACTTTGCTCATATTTCCATTTGAAGCACCTGATATTTCCGGATATCGACTACGGCGTTGTCAGAAGCTTGAGACCTTATAATTTTCTCGCACTGTTATATATGTTATCCTCTACATTTGAGTGTTATGCGCTCAGCCGTGACAATGAGGTGCTGACACTTGTGGCATGTATATGCTCATCGGTCTTTCTCATCATCATGATGCCGCTGATCTCGAGAGGACTCAAACGCTGGAAAGTTAGGAGGGCAAAAAACTGATGGAAAATTTAATCTATATACTGTTTATATGTGTTTTTGTTCCGCTGCTTGTCAGTCTGCCGCTGGTACAAAAGTCTTCGAGAGATGTCATGATCTTTATTCTGGCAGGAATAGCGGTGGCGCTTTTTATATCAGAGATCAACGGAATACTTCTTCAGGTATTTAAAAGAGACACGTTGTTTGTTACCACTACGATCACGCCGGCTACGGAGGAGATAGCAAAGGCGATCCCGGTACTTGCATATGCGTTCCTTTTCTCTGATTCGAGACTAAAGTTACTCACTGTATCATTCGCGCTTGGTATCGGATTCGCGCTCTTTGAGAACAGTGCCATACTCATGGCAAATCTTGATTCGGTCTCACTGGGCTGGGCTGTTATCCGCGGATTTTCAACGGCATTGATGCATGGTATCTGTACGGCTGCGATCGGTTACGGCATGAGCTATGTACGGTTAAAGAGAAAGCTCTCTATTCCCGGAACCTTTTCCCTTTTGATCACTGCCATCATGTATCACGGTATATTCAATATTCTGGTTCAGTCAGAGAAGCTTAAATATTACGGATTCATACTTCCTGCAATGACCTATGTGCCTTTTGTTATATATCTGATACTCAGCCACAGAAAGGCAGAGAAAAAAGCCAAATAACTATTGATGTTTTTCTCTGTGAGTTTTTCATGGGGATATATAATAAAAAAATAAATGGAGGATAAAAAATGAGCAATCTGAATATCAAAAAAGAAAAAAACGATGCTGAGTTGTTGATATCACTTGAAGGGAGACTTGATACCAATACGTCTCCGTCACTTGAAGAAGTGGTCGATTCATCTTTGGATGGTATCGAGAAACTGATATTTGACATGGAAAAGCTTGAATACATATCCAGTGCGGGGCTTAGAGTTCTGCTGTCAGCGCTCCAGACCATGGAGGATCAGGGAGAGATGGTTCTTAGAAATGTTGGACAGGAGATCATGGATGTCTTTGAAATTACGGGCTTTATAGATGACCTGACAATAGAAGAGTGATGGAAATGAAGATCCCTCCCCTTATGAGTACACGGACGGCAAGAGCATACTTACCATCAAAAAGGCATTATAAGATGAAAATGGAAACACTGACCAGTGTTTCCATTTTTTATCACAGGGGCGGCGTGATGGATTCAGCTGCTTTCGGGCATGCAGCCCTGCGTTTACACGATTTATAACGGGTGTCTCAAATGTTTAAGTTGTTTTCTGATGTTATCTTCCATCAGCGGCTTTAGCATAAATCCGCATGCACCGGTAGACCATGCATCGAGAGCATAATCAGAGTAAGCCGTCAAAAAGATAACATTGATAAAGGGATCGATGTCAATGAGCTTTTCACAGATTTCAAATCCTGTCATCTTGCCCATTTCTATGTCAAGGAAAGCAAGTGATACATGAGTTGATTCAACGAACCTGATCGCGTCGGATGGTTTGTTGAAGCCGGTTATCTGTGCTCCGGGGAATACATTTTCAAGGACAGGAAGTCCTCCGGACAATATGATCTTTTCGTCATCGATCAGTATTATATTCGGAGCTTCCTCAGAATCATGTGCGCTCTCCAAGAGAACTGAAACATCGACATCCAGACACTTCGCAAGACGTGACATCAAAAGAGCATCCGGTACACGTCTTCCGGTCTCCCAGTTGGCGATAGTAGAGCGCCCGACAAACATTTTTGATGCCAACTGCTGTTGGGATATATTTCGTTCTGTTCTCAGCCTTTGGAGCGTTTCTGCAAATATATTATTCATGTATAAAAATATACCATTATACCGCTATGTTGTCAATAGTAACAAATGCTTGAGTTTCCGCACTTTTTTCA
>JAGBOK010000073.1 GCA_017633905.1 Eubacterium sp.
ATCCGGAACAGTGGTCAGGGGAAACCACATAGGAGAAAAGATAGGATATCCGACGGCAAATATTGTTCCTGACAGCGACAAGGTGCTTCCGCCAAACGGTGTATATGTGGTGGATGCCAGGATGATTTCTGATGATAGTGATACAAAAAAGGAAGATAGTTATACAGGCATAGCTGATCTCGGAGTAAAGCCGACCATATCGGATGATAACCCTGTCTGTCTGGAGGTAAACCTCTTTGACGGCTCCCACGATCTCTATGACAAGTGCCTTGAAGTCGATATACTTAAGTTTATACGCCCCGAGATGAGATTTGACAATACGGATGAGCTGACGAAGCAGATAGAAAATGATATAAAAACTGCAAAGGAATGGTTGGAATATGAACAGATCGATAATACTTGATATGGATGGTACATTGCTTGATACCGAGCAGCTGATACTGAAGATATGGATATTTTTAGGAGAAAAACACCATATAACCGGTATCGGTGATGTGATGCTTGAATGTCTTGGTACCAACAGAGAGGAAACGAGGAAAATAATAGAGAGTCATTATGGTCCTGATTTTCCCTATGAGGATTTCAGAAATGAAGCAAAAGAGCTCTTTATCGAAAAAACTAAGGACGGTGTCCCCGTAAAGCCGGGTGCCAGAGAGCTTTTGCAGTTTTTGAAGATAAACGGCTTTGATATCGGTCTTGCAAGCTCTACATCAGGCGATACCGTAAGGGATGAGCTGCAGGGAGTCGGGCTGTATGATTTTTTCAGGGTGATAGTTTCAGGTGAGATGGTCAGAGAGTCAAAGCCGCATCCTGAGATATATTTCAAGGTCTGTGAGCTGATGGGAGTCAGCCCGTCGGACGCGATAGCCGTTGAGGATTCAAGAAACGGTGTCCGGTCTGCTGCAATGGCAGGAATGAAGGTCATACTCGTTCCTGATCTTGTGGAACCCGATGCTGAGACGAAACGCCTCGCATGGAAGCAGTTCAAGGATCTGTTTGATGTCAGGAGATTTTTTACCGGGTTATAGAATGTGTTACTATTCACGGCTGTCACTACACCGCATGCAGAATATATCATGTTGGTTTGTTGGCTTGTAAAAATACAGTGAGGATAAGGTGATAAGATGGAAAAAAACGTGATAGAGGATGTGTTTGGGACCAAAGTCTTTAACGATGAGGCAATGCAGGAATATCTGCCGAAAAAAACCTATGCCGCTCTTAAAAGCACAATAGAAAACGGTGAAGAGCTAAGCCCCGAGGTGGCAAATGTGGTTGCACACGGCATGAAGGAATGGGCGCTCGTACATGGGGCGACCCACTACACGCACTGGTTCCAGCCGATGACAGGTTCTACCGCGGAAAAGCATGATTCTTTTTTGAGCGCTGATTCCGATTCAAGAGCCGTTCTCGAATTTTCAGGCAAGGAGCTTATCAAGGGAGAACCCGACGCGTCATCTTTTCCCTCAGGGGGATTAAGAGCCACCTTTGAGGCGAGGGGATATACGACCTGGGACTGCACGTCTCCCGCTTTTTTGCGAGAGGACGCAATTGGTACGGTGCTTTGCATCCCGACGGCGTTTTGCTCATATACGGGAGAGGCTCTCGATAAAAAAACTCCGCTTCTCAGATCCATGGAGGCTGTTTCACGACAGGCAGTCAGGATACTTCATCAGTTCGGCATGACTGATGTCAACAAGGTCGATGTCAGTGTCGGTGCGGAGCAGGAGTATTTTCTCATAGACAGGGAGGATTATCTGAAGCGTGATGATCTGATATTTACCGGCAGGACTCTCTTTGGAACAATGCCGCCCAAAGGACAGGAACTCGATGATCACTATTTTGGTACCATCAGGGA
>JAGBOK010000074.1 GCA_017633905.1 Eubacterium sp.
CCGTTTATCGATTCAGGTACCGATCAGGTCGTTGCCATTTCTGATTATTTCAATCAGTTTGAGAGCTCGGGAGAGGACGCAGATGCCACGGAAGCGCAGTCGAACAACCAGCCGGGAGAGTCTGCAGCCGAACAGGGCGAGCACGACGATCAGGGCGGCAAAAAAAGTGACGACGGGCAGAACAAATCAGATGAGAACCAAAACAAGGATGACGCAGATCCCGCCCAACAGCAGACCGAGGGTCAAAACCAGAATCAGGATCAAAACGGCAAGCAGCAGGATGAAAACGCCGGAGGCAAGGACACGGATACCGAGACGGGGCAGCAGGGACAACAGACAGACCAGAATCCCCAGAGTAAAAATGACGACAACAAGACCGGCGACAACATAGACAAGGCTACCGTAGAGGCTGTGGAAAAGCAGCTTGCAGAGGAGCAGGCGCAGAGGAATCAGGACGCATACGAAGAGATCATGAAGGCAGCCGAGGATCGCAATATAAAGGATGACATCACTGTTCAGATGGACAAAAACAACCAGTATATTCAGATCACCATGAACGGAGCGTTGCTCTTTGATTCCGGTCAGGCAACGATCAAGTCATCCGTAAGACCGGTGCTGTCAAAGCTTGGAAACATTTTGAAGATATACAAGAAAAACCGTATCCAGATACTCGGTCATACGGACAATGTTCCCATCAGCAGTTCCGAGTTTCCGAACAATCTCTGGCTGTCCATGGCGAGAGCCACATCCATATTCGAGTATATGAAGGATGTAAAAAAGATAGACGCCACACATATGGAGACGACCGGCAGGGGTGAATATGATCCGATAGCGACCAATGATACGGCAGCCGGCAGAGCGAGAAACAGGCGCGTGGAATTCAGGATCTACACCAATAAATAAAGCAACAGGAGTTAAGATATGAAGAAAAACATACTGACCGTAGTCATAATGGCCGCGACAGTGATCAATCTGGTGCTGACCGCTGTTTTGGTTTTTTCCGTGGTACCCGCCATGAACAAGACTACCAATCTGATCGACAAGGTGGCATCCGTCATCGACCTCGAAATAGAGGACAAGGTCGAGGGCGAGGACTACACGATAGAGGATCTCGAGCCCTACAATATCACATATGAGACCGCACTCAAGATCAACATGGTGCCCGAGGAGGGGGATGACACGATGCATGTGTGTCTGCTCGGAGGAATATCCATCTCATTCAATACCAAGGCAGAGGATTATGCGGCGGTATCAGAGCAGCTAAAGCTCAATTCCGTATACGCGGAGGATGTGGTAAAGAAAACCATAGGTTCATACAAAAAATCCGAATGGGATCAGATCAAGGCTGAGCAGGAATGTGTCAAGAAGCTTCAGCAGATGTACGATACCAAGTGCATTGTAGAGGTCATTTTCATAGATCCGATGGTGGCATAAGATTTTTGAAAAAAATCCTTTATCTCTTGGACTAAACGTGATATAATACTTTGATAAGCGAGGTGAGGCGTTATGAGTGATGTGTTGTCGCAGAGCGAGATAGACAATCTCCTGTCTGCGCTCAACAGTGGGGAATTTGACCCGAACGCCGCCGAACCGGAGGACGAAAGACCGGTCAAGGATTACAACTTTGCAAGACCGTCGAAGTTCTCAAAGGAACACCTTAGGACACTTGTATTTATATATGAGCACTATGCGAGACTTTTGTCGACCACCTTGCCTGTATATCTGAGGAAAAACGTACAGGTCGAGGTGATGCACTCAGAGGCGGCGACCTATCAGGAGTTTTCAAACTCCCTGTCGAACCCGGTACTTTTGGGAGTTGTCAATTTTGCGCCCCTTGAAGGAAATATCATAATGGAAATGGCAACGGGGCTCGGCTATGCGATAGTTGACCGCATGCTGGGCGGCGACGGGCAGCCTCTTGAAAAAACGAGGGATTTTACCGAGATAGAGCTGACGATCATTGAGAGGATCATGGTCGTATGCGTAAATCTTCTTGTGGAGCCGTGGCAGACGGTTGCACAGCTGGAACCGATACTTGACCGTATCGAGACCAATTCGCAGTTTGCCCAGTTCGTCACTCCCAACGAGATGACGTCTATCATCACAATGAATATAAAAATAGGCAGTGCAGAAGGGCTGATGAACATATGTATCCCGTATGATGTCATCGAGCCCGTGATAGACAAACTGAATACCAAGAACTGGTATTCAAGCAACGAGTCTACTGAGATCGGCACTTACAAGGAGGTCATAGAGGAATCATTGCAAAAGGCAAGAGTCCCAGTGCGTGCGATCATGGGGCGCAGTGCCATATCCGTCAATGATTTTATGCACCTTCTGCCAGGTGACATCATCAAGATAGATACTCATCTCGAAGATGAGCTTGATGTCTATGTGGGAAATATCAAGAAATTCTCTGCCATACCGGGTGCGTACAATGACTCGTATGCAGTGAAGATAAAGTCAATCTATAGAGGAGAGGAGTAGCACGATGGATGGTATGCTTTCACAGGAAGAGATAAACGCTCTTCTTGGCAGCATGGAAGAAGAATCTGCCGCAGATTCCGGTTCAGATGCCTCGGCTTCTCCGGATCAGGGAGCGCCCGGGGCGGATGCCCTTACAGCCGATGAGGCGGATGCGCTCGGTGAGATCGCCAATATCAGCATGGGCACGGCGGCAACTCGTTGTCAATACTGGTCAATAACAGAGTGGATATCACCACACCGAAGGTAACTACGATATCCATAGATGATCTTTCCAGGGAGCAGCCAACACCTTGTGTGTTTATTCATATATCATATGTAAAAGGACTTGAAGGCAAGAACATCCTCATATTAAAAGAGGATGATGTCAAGGTCATCACCGATCTGATGATGGGCGGTGACGGTACGAGCACGGACAATGAGCTTTCAGAGCTGCATCTGAGTGCAATATGCGAGGCTATGAACCAGATGATGGGTTCCGCTGCCACTTCGATGTCCTCCATGATCAATGATATGGTGGATATATCACCCCCTACGGCAACCAGAGTTGATCTGGCGGAGAACATCAAGGGTGAGCTTGAAGGGTTGGTTGAAAGTAGCTTTGTACAGGTGGCATTTCGGATGGAGATAGGGGATCTGGTAGATTCTCAGATCATGCAGCTTTATCCGATAGACTTTGCGCAGAGGGTGTACAAGCAGTTTGCGGGTATCAGCGACGAACCGGAGCCGGAACCGGCACCTGCACCTGCACCGGAGCCTGCCGCACCGGCAGCCTCATCAGAGCCTGCACCGCAGCCGGCACCTGCCGCTGCAGCACCGCCGCCGCAGATGGCGCCACCGCCACAGATGGCACCGCCGCCGCAGATGGCGCCGGGACCTATGCCGATGTATGGATATCCGCCTCAGGATTACAACATACAGCCGGCACAATTCCAGAGCTTTATGGCTCCTCCGGATCTGTCCGGAATTGCACCGGAGAACATCGATCTTATTATGGATGTTCCGTTGGAGGTCACGGTAGAGCTTGGAAGAACATCGAAGTCCATCAAGGAAATACTGGACTTCTCGCCGGGCACCATCATAGAGCTTGACAAGCTTGCGGGTGAGCCAATCGATGTGCTTGTCAACGGGAAGTTCGTTGCCAAGGGTGAGGTAGTAGTAATCGAGGAAAGTTTCGGTATTAGGGTAACTGAGATCATAAAAGAATCTTGATAAAGGAGAATAATAATGGCTAAGAGTGTTTTGATTTGCGATGATGCGGCATTTATGAGGGTCATGATCAAGGACATCCTGACAAAAAACGGATATGATGTCGCAGGCGAAGCAGAGAACGGAGCAAAGGCGGTCGAGAAGTACAATGAGACCAATCCGGATCTTGTGATGATGGACATCACGATGCCGGAGATGGATGGGATCCAAGCTCTCAAAAAGATCAAGGAGGGTGACGCAAATGCCTGTGTTATCATGTGTTCCGCGATGGGACAGCAGGCTATGGTCATTGAGTCGATCCAGTCAGGAGCCAAGGACTTCATCGTTAAACCGTTCCAGGCAGATCGAGTGCTGGAGGCTGTCAAGAAAGCGATCGGTTGATATATGCTGACCAATATTATTCAGTTGGTCGCTATACTCATCGTTTTTATACTGGTGTTGGTGGCGACCTACTTCACGACCAGGTGGGTTGGAAAGTCAGGAATGATCCAGACGCATTCTCCTAATATCAGGGTAAAGGAAACGTTCAAGATCGCTCCGAATAAATACATCCAGATAATTGAACTGGGAAGTGAATACTATGCTATAGGTGTAGCAAAGGATAGCATTACTTTTTTGACAGCGCTTGACAAGGATCAGCTTGATCTGTCCGGTGAGACATCAGAGGTGAAGAAGATAACGTTTGCTGAATTCTTCAACAAGGTTCAAAAAAAGAAATAGGTATTAATATTCAGAGGTTGGTACATATGTTTAGAAATAAGAATGTCCGTTATGTATTGCGCGTGGTCATTCTGGCAGTAGTACTGATGATACCGACCTTTTTTTGTGGTACCCGGGCATATGCAGCTCCGGTCGTATCTGACGCCGATCAGGATCATGTAGAGGGAAATGGCACTGTCGGAGAGGTTCAGGATCCTGATTCTCCGGATGATTTCCAGTTTTCAATTTCATCAAACGCCGGCAGTACGGGGCTTTCCGCACCGCTTCGTATATTGCTGGTTCTGACTGTTTTATCCATAGCGCCTTTTATCCTTTTGATGATGACATCATTTACAAGGATCATTGTGGTGCTGCACTTTGTGAGAACAGCGCTCGGCACACAGACATCGCCGCCCAATCAGGTATTGATAGGGTTGGCGTTGTTTTTGACATTATTTATAATGTCGCCTGTCATGGGGCAGGTCTATACGGATGCCGTTCAGCCCTTTGATGCGGGAGAGATAACTCAGGAGGAGGCGCTTGAGCGGGGTCTTGCTCCCATCAGGGAGTTTATGTTCAAGCAGACCAACAGAAAGGACATCAGGCTTTTTTTGGAGATACAGGAGCAGCAAAACGATGTCTCTGTTGAAAATATAGATGAGATACCGACGACAGTGCTTCTGCCCGCGTTTATGATAAGCGAGCTGAGAGCCGCCTTCATCATGGGCTTTTTGCTGTATCTGCCTTTTATCGTTATGGATATGGTCGTCTCGTCGACGCTCATGTCGATGGGTATGATGATGCTGCCGCCAACGACGATCTCGATGCCTTTCAAGCTTCTTTTGTTTATCCTGGCTGACGGCTGGGATCTGCTGATAGGTCAGATAGTAAAGACGTTTTATTAAGGAAGTGATTGATCTATGATAACTGATGCTGATATTTTGGATATAGCAAGAGAAATGGTATTTACCGTGATCAGATGCTCCATGCCTTTGCTTTTGGTATCTCTGATCGTCGGACTTGTCATAAGTATATTCCAGACGATCACATCGATCCAGGAGCAGACGCTCACCTTTGTTCCGAAGCTTTTGGCGATATTTTTAACGCTGCTGCTTTTGGGAGGATGGATCATGGGATCCTGTGTGGACCTTTTTGAGGATATGTGCAATTCGTTTGCGGTTTATGTATAAACATCCCTGTTTTGAGAGTGAGAATAAATGGACTTTACGGTTGAGA
>JAGBOK010000011.1 GCA_017633905.1 Eubacterium sp.
ATTGCGGGTGCGAAACCCTTCATATATCATCCCTCAACCGGAGCAGTGATACCTGCCACAGCATTATCAAGGAGCTCCTGAAGATCTGTGCCGTCCTTGTTGCCTGTGATAAGTGTCTGTCCGAGAGTCTTGGCGGGATCCCAGTAGTTGCCGCCTACACGCTGGGGAACAGCGTACTCAGCCTGCTTTGCAAGTGCTGCGATAGCCGGTGCTGCCTGAACCTCTTCTGACTCTGATGCCTGGATATTTGCAGGTCCGAGTCCGCGCTCTGTAAAACGAAGCTTCTGATTGTCGGCATTGGTCAGCCACTCAGCAAGAAGCATTGACCATCCTACGAATTTGGAGTGTGAATTTACACCGATCATCTTGTATCCTGAGAAGGATGACATCTGTACTTCGTTTCCTGCTACGGTATATGTAGGAAGCTTGGTTGCTGCTATATTGTCGCCCCATGCCTTTGTGATGGCATCTGAGTTCCATACACCTGAAATAACTGCTGCGTACTTGCCGTTCTTGACACCGGTAACAATTGCCGGATCATCCTTGGCATTTGCAAAGCCCTTGGTCTTGCCAAGATCGATGATAGCCTGCGCAACATCCGTACCGCCGTCACCGTTCCAGTTGCATGTGTTGGTCTTGCCGTCTGCATCAAGAG
Source organism: Eubacterium sp. (assembly GCA_017633905.1). GTDB lineage: Bacteria > Bacillota > Clostridia > Lachnospirales > Lachnospiraceae > Eubacterium_F. Next base: position 656 of record JAGBOK010000011.1, read on the forward strand.
TCACATCAAGTCCTGCGCCCTTGAAGAATGAATAATTGTACCATGCGTCGCCTACGATCATTGCAACTTTTTTGCCTGCTGCATCTGCTGCCTCACACATTGTTGCCATCGAGCCTGCCTGCTCCTCGGAGATAACGGACTTGTCATAGTATAAGAAGTATCCGTTGTCTGCCGTCATCGGATATGCATAGAGCTTTCCATCGATCGTTGCTGCCTCTACCGAACCTGAGAGGTTCTCATTCTGAACGTCGTATGTGTAAGTCTGCGCAACTTCCTGAAGTGCTCCAGCGTTTACCAGTTCAAGTATCTGGTCATCAGCGAAAGCGAAAACATCGGCTGCCGCATCCATATCAGCAAGTACTGTATCCTTTGCGCTTGCCTCTGACTGAACACCGAGTTCAATGTTGAACTTGACTCCCTGTGCCTCATACTGTGCCGTGAAATCATTGATCATTTTCTTGGTTACATCCTGATCTTCCTCTGCAGCCCACACGCGAAGATTTACGGTGTCTGTTGTTGCGCTGATAAGGTTCTGGATAGGATCGTTCTCTGCTGCCGCATCAGAGCTTTCGGTCTCTTCTGTTGTGGCTTCTTCCGTGGTTTCCTCGGTCGCCCCCTGCTCTGCTGTCTCTTCTGTCTTGGTCTCTTCCGTGGTCTTGGAGCTGTCATTCCCGCATCCTACCAGGCATCCGCCCACCATGGCGAATGTCAATGCCAGTGCCAAAAATTTCTTTTTCATTACATTCCCTCCTGTTTTTGAAAAAAGTTTTGTGAATAATTTGTTTACCTGTTGCATGTTTTTTATTAAAAGTTGCGCTTTTTGTGCAACCGGTTGTTCATGTGTACATGATACACCCTTGTCAAATAAATGTCAAGCACTTTTTTTATTTCTTTGATAAATTTGTTATTATTGTAACTATTCACGGCTGATGGATGTGCATAGAGGCACTGAATGTTTACATTCATGTGTCTGTATGCACATCTATCAGGCTGAAAGCTGTCACTGCGTGGAGCCCTTTAGGAGCACTTCGTATCCGATAAGCTGCCTGTTCGCTACTTCCCTGTCCTCCATGATCTCAAACAGTGTCCGGCAGGCTACGGCTCCGAGCTCCTTCGGGTCATACGAGAGTGTTGTTATCGCCGGCTGGTTGTTTTCAAGCAGCTCACTGTTATAAAATGAAGCTATCTTGATATCTTCGGGGATACTCACATTCTCTTTCCTTAGCTTCGCCAGGGTCGATGCGCAAACTCTGTCGTCCATACATATGATACAGTCCGCCTGATTGCGCAATGCATCATCCACTGCTCTTTCCACATCCGCGCCCGCTTCGTTGTTCAGATATATCATGTCTTCGTCTACATATATATCATGCTCTTCACAGGCTTCCCTGAATCCGCGCAGTCTGGTGTGATTCACAACATGATTCAGTCCTCCTCCGATCAGGGCAAACCTTGTGATGCCCTTCATAATGAGGATGGATGTGAGCTCCTTGCAGGCTGCAATGTGATCATTGTCCACCTGGACGATACCGTCGATCTCCGAGCTTCCTATCGTAACAAACGGGATGCCGCTTTCTTTGAGAAATTCTGCTCCCTGATCCTCCATGAGTGTCCTTCCGAGGATAAAACCATCGACTTTTCTGTTCTTTGCAACTCTTTTAAGCTGGGATATATCATCCTCATATACCATGGTGAGCAGGATATCATAGTCCTCAGATACCGCAACATCACTCACTCCGAGCATACATCTCTGAAAAAAAGGAAGCGACGGTATGGCTGAATCCCCCGGCATTGCCCATCCTATATTATAGGTCTTTGAACGCGCAAGTCCCTTTGCCATAGGATTTGGTATATAATTATTTGATTCTATATAATTAAGAACCTTCATGCGGGTTCCCTGTCCTACTCTTCCCTTGCCGGAAATAGCTCTTGATACCGTTGTCTTTGATACTCCGAGCGCATCTGCAACATCTGCGATAGTGATCTTGTTCTTTTTTTCTTCCTGAATCATGGTTTCCTCCAAGCTTCCGTTTGTTTATAAATATGTGTGTTTTTTACTGCACTCCCTCGCGCGACCATCCGCCGTGAACAGCAACTATTTTTCATTTTTCTATTTACACGGCAATGTTTTTGTGTTATACTTGTGCAAACGGTTGCATACACGCTTTTATGTCGTTTTATTAACAGTAACACATTTTACGGTCGATGTCAAGCACATTTAGTTGCACATTTTGCGCAACGAACGTTACTATTCACGGTAACTAAATGTCAAATAATAAAGGAGGAAGCTTTTATGACACCTGAAAATTTCCTGTTCGGCGCAGCATACTACGACGAATATATGCCATACGACAGGATCGATACCGATTTTTCTATAATGAAGCAGGCTGGAATGAACGTCATCAGGATAGCGGAATCGACATGGAGCACATGGGAGCCCGCTGACGGGGTTTTTGACTTCACTCATCTTCACAGGATGCTTGACAAGGCATCGGAATATGATATCAAGGTCATCATCGGGACTCCGACCTATGCCGTCCCTGCATGGCTTGTGAAAAAATACCCCGATATTCTCCCCATGACCGGTGACGGTCAGGCGGTCTACGGACACAGGCAGCTCCATGACATCACAAATCCCGACTACAGACGTTATGCCGAGAGGATCATCAGAAAGCTCATGGAGGAAGCCGCCTCTCACCCGCAGGTGATAGGCTATCAGCTTGATAATGAGACAAGGTCGGGCGGCAGTATTTCTCCCGAGACACAGCATATTTTTATAAACAGAATGAAAGAAAAATATCCTGATATCCGTGAATTCAATCATGAATTCGGTCTTGATTACTGGAGCAACCGCATTGATAAATGGGAGGACTTTCCGGATATAGGCGGAACCATCAACGGCTCTTTGTCCGCTGCCTACCGTGCGTTCCTCCGTGATCTGATCACTGAATTTTTGCACTGGCAGGCGGATATCGTAAGAGAATATAAAAGTGACGACCAGTTCATCACCCACAATTTTGACTACTCATGGAAGGGATATTCCTTCGGGATGCATCCGGAGGTCGATCAAAAGGAATGCGCAGCCTGCCTTGATATCGCAGGCACTGACATCTACCATCAGACACAGGATGACCTTGACGGAGCAATGATCGCATTTGGCGGCGCGCTCAGCTACGGACTAAAAGCTTCCCCATACCTCGTGCTTGAAACCCAGGCGCAGGGGAATATTTCATGGCTGCCATATCCGGGTCAGCTTCGTCTGCACGCCTACTCTCATATCGCAGCCGGCGCAAGATCAGTCATGTACTGGAACTGGCATTCCATACACAACGCGAGAGAATCATACTGGAAGGGCGTACTCGGACATGACCTGCGCCCCGGGGCCATCTATGATGAGCTGCGGGCATTTCGTGAGGAGATGTCGCCGTGGGAATCTCATCTTTTATTAAAAGAGAAAAAAAATGATGTCGCGATCCTTGCCGACCACGCCTCTCTTGTGGGGATCGATGAATTCCCTTACAGTACGGGTGATGACCCCGGTCAGTACAACGAGCTTCTCAGAAAAATATATGATACTCTCTACAAGATGAACATAGAGACTGACATCATATACGCTGACAATGATTTTTCAGAGTATAAACTGATAATTGTTCCCATGCTGTATTCCGTATCGGAAAAGACCATAGAAGCACTCAAAAACTATGTGGAGAACGGAGGGAGTCTATTCCTCACCTTCAGAAGTCTGTACGCGGATGAGAATTTGAAGATATATCATGACATGGCTCCCCACGGGTTTACCGCTCTCACCGGAATGAGCTATAACAGATTCACTATTCCAAAAAATGTAAGCATACGCTTTACTTCCGATACTGAAAATACCGATGAGAAATATCCCGTATCCAACTGGATGGAGCTGCTTGATACCGAGACTGCCGATGTCTGGGCAAGGTATGAACATCCCGCATGGGGAGGCATATCTGCGATAACCCACAAGCGCTACGGCAGGGGAAACGTCACTTATCTTGGAGCTGACCTTGACGGATCAGGCTACAGAAAGCTGTTTGAAAAATTGACCGCAGTATGTGACATCAGTTGTCCGGAGCATAAATTCCCCATCATCATCCGCACGGGAACCAATCTTAATAACAATAAAGTGTTATATATATTTAATTATTCACCGGAAGAAAAAAGCTATACATACACTGACAGACCGGGCAGGATGATCATAGATGAAACAGGTGCGGTATCAGGGCTTGAAGCAGCACGAAGGGTCGCAGACGGTGATGTTATCTCGATCCCCGCATGGAGCCTTGTTGTAATAGAAATAATGCAAATATAATTATGGGAGGTAAACATGAACGCAAAACAATTGTTACATGAGGTAAAACAGGGAGCGCTGCATGACAAAATGATGGAGATCTACCAGACGGAGGCGCACACGCAGATCCAGACGGCAAGATATGAAAAAGCCATCAAAGAATTTACTCACATTTTTAATCATGACACATCAGATGAAGCGCATATTTTTTCTGCACCAGGCAGGACAGAGGTATGCGGCAACCACACCGACCACCAGCACGGTGAGGTTTTGGCGGCTTCCATCAGTGATGATGCGATAGCTGTTGTCACTCCGAGAGATGACATGGCAGTACAGCTTCTCTCTGAGGGCTATGATATGATGACGATAAAACTTGATTCTTTGGAAAAAAATCCTGATGAGGAGGGAACCACCAAAGCCCTCATCAGAGGTGTGCTCTCATGCATGAAGAACAGAGGCTATAACATCGGGGGATTCAACGCATATATAACCAGTGATGTGCTCAGCGGATCAGGTCTGTCATCCTCTGCCGCCTTTGAGACCATAATCGGCAATATTGTTTCAGGACTGTACAACGACATGAAGGTCGATCCCGTCGAAATAGCTATCATCGGTCAGTACGCGGAAAATGAATATTTTGGAAAGCCCTGCGGACTTATGGATCAGATGGCATGCTCCGTCGGCGCTCTGTGTCATATCGACTTTGAAGATCCTGACGTTCCCAAGGTCGAGAGGATAGATTTCAATTTGAACAGTGTCGGATACAGCCTGTGTATTACCGATACCAAGGGCTCTCACGCAGATCTGACACCTGATTACGCTGCCGTACCCGATGAGATGAGACAGGTCGCCAAGATACTCGGCAGTGATTATTTGCGTCATACTGACAGAAACGATATCAGAAAAAATCTGTCACTGATCAGAGAAAAAGCCGGCGACAGGGCACTTATGAGAGCGCTTCATTTCTATCAGGAAAATGAAAGAGTAAGAGAAGCCGTCACGGCACTAAAAGAAAACAGGTTTGAAGACTTTTTATATACGATCAACGAATCAGGAAATTCATCCTTCAAATACCTGCAAAATGTCTATTCTCCACAGGATCTGAAGCACCAGAACACATCACTTGGACTTATGATAAGTGATGTCGTTCTCAAAAGATCAGGAGAAAAAAGCGCCCACAGGATACACGGCGGGGGCTTTGCAGGAACCATTCAGGCATTTGTAAAGAATGATTTTGTTGAGTATTACCGCAAATCAATGGATGAGCTCTTTGGCGAGGGTTCATGCCATGTCCTGCTCATAAGACCATATGGCGGAGTGATGGTGATATAAAAAAAAGCAGGCACGAAGTGCTCTTCCCATGCGTAGCAATTCTGGAAAACGCTGTTTGATCAGTGTTTCCCTAATCAGTTCTTTTGTTTACATAATACGAATAGCAGCTCCCTTCCGTTGAGACCATGCACGCTCCCTGCGGCGTCTTTGGCGTACAGACCACGCCATAAAGCGGGCATTCATACGGGCGGAGTCTGCCGGTCAGAACCCGGTCACATTTACATGCCGGGTTCTTTTTTATATCCTCATCAAGTCCCATACTGCCTGCATCATATTCCTTATATTCCTTTTTCAGTCTGAGCCCTGACTCCGCTACGTTTCCAAGTCCTCTCCACACTGCATCACATTTTTCAAAATATTTTTCTGTCCGGGCTCTCGCCAGCAGATTTCCCTCCCTGTTTACAACTGACGGATAATAGTTTTTGACGCTTCCGTTTCCCATCTCTTTTATCAGCCCGTATATCGCTATCAAAAGCCTCTCCGGACTAAAGCCTGCCACCGCAAATGGAACACCGTATTTTCTCGCGATCGGCTCAAAGACACCGTATCCCGTGACTACGGATACATGTCCGGGAGCTAAAAAAGCATCGACAGGCGCGCCGTTTTCAAGCATGTATCCGACCACCTCGGGCATGGTTTTTATTGCAGTCAAAAGCCTGACGTTTTTTATGTTTTTTTCGATAAGCTCGTCCATCAAAAGCGCGTACAGAGGCATGGTCGTCTCAAAACCTACAGCGGCAAATACAAACCGTGTCTCCCTGTTTTCCATGGCTATGGGTACTATATCAAGCGGAGAATAAAGCATTTTTATACGGCTCCCCGCATCATTTATATCCCCGAGCGCCCTGACAGAGCCGGGTACCCTGATCAGATCGCCAAAGGTCGCTATTATATTCCCCTCATCAGCCAACTCTATCAGCCTGTCAATATAGGCGGATGTAGTCACACACACGGGACATCCCGGTCCCGACAAAAGCTTGATCCTGTCTGATATAACAGATGGGATACCGTATTTTGACACCGCCTCCGTGTGGCTGCCGCAGATCTCCATTATTCTTAGTTTGGGTCCATCATAGAATTTAAGCTTTTCTATTATGTTATTTATATCCATTTTTTTCTCTCCACCTACTGATAAAAAAAGTACTCCGGCATGATGCGCACTCGCTATTGTACCATAGAAATAAATGTTGCGCAATAGCGCATCTCTATGATATAATGAAATTGGTATGGCGTCTCGATCATATTAAAAATGACTGAAACGCTACACTGACCGAATAATACTGATTCGGTGTGTGGGATGAGAGATCAAAACAGACTGTCTGCGTGGGAGCGGCGCAGACAGTTCCGGTGCGGCGTTTCAAAATGCACCACCCGGCAGACCGTCAGAATACTCAGGCAAAAGAAGTTTCCGGACAGTCTGCCGCCGGTGCTACAAACGCACGCCGGCAGGCATCCGCTCCGGAATGAGAGGTGTTATGGGAAAGATCGTATCCGCCGACGAAGCGTTGGCAAAACTGAAAAAAGGTAACGAGACCTACATTGCTGCCAAGTCAAATCCCGGAGATGTCTCTCCGGAAATACGCAAGGAGACCATGGTAAACGGGCAGTCCCCGTATGCCATTGTTGTTACCTGTTCAGATTCGCGTGTGATACCGGAGGCTATTTTCAGCGCCGGCATCGGTGATCTGTTCACGATCAGGGTCGCCGGAAATGTCATTGACAGCCACCAGCTTGGAAGTGTTGAGTATGCTGCGGAGCATCTCGGGACACGTCTTTGCGTAGTGCTCGGTCACACAAACTGCGGCGCTGTGGGTGCTGCTCTTGCAGACAACCCCGACAGCTATATCCAGACTCTTGTCGATGAGATCAGGGAAGCCATCGGAACGGAAAAGGATCCTTCCAAGGCGACCAGATTAAATGCAGAGTACTCCGCAAAGCAAATAAAAGAAAAGCTTCACATCCCCGATGAAGACGGAGAAGCCTTCAATGTTATGGCTGCGATATATAACATCGGTGACGGAAGCGTCGAATTTATCTGATAATGTAACACGTTACTGTTCACGACTGATATATGCACATGGGTGATGAATGCTTGCATTCACGTACTTATGTGCATATATATCATGCTGAAAGGTTAGAGCACGGTCGAAATCTGTGATTTCGGGCACCGTGCCTATCCGTAGCGAAGTGTAGGTGTCACTCCACCGTATGAGGAAGAATAAATGAAAAGATCATGTAAAACCAATCTGTCTCTGTTTCTGATACTTGCCCTGTCAATGAGCCTGTGCGCCTGCGCAGCCGACAGCTCTGCCATAAACAAATCAGCATCTCAAAACGACTCCTACAGCGACAGCTCCCGGTCATCTGACACATCAGCCTCCGGTTCTCAGGCAGATACTGTCTCTGACACGTCAGCCTCCGGTGCTCAGACAGATACCGTCTCAGGCACGGCAGCGTCTCCCGTGCCGACTGATGCGCCCGTAAAGACTCCCCGCCCTACTCCGGTAATTGATACCGTCACCCTGTCCTGTGCAGGGGACTGCACCATAGGTACGGATCCGGCATTCAACTATTCAACAAGCCTGAATGCCATGGTAGAGAGAGTAAAGGACAAGGCTTATTTTTTCAAGAATGTTCAAAAATATTTTGCAAACGATGATATGACAATAGTAAACTTTGAGGGTACTCTCACCAACCGCACTACCAGAGCGATAAAAACCTTTACCTTCAAAGGACCGCCTTCATATATCGGCATCATAAAAAAAGGAAACATCGAAGCGGTAGCCTTTGCCAACAATCACTGCAGGGACTTCGGCGAGGGAAGCTATTACGACACTATCGATGTATTCAAGAAAAAGGATGTAAAGTATTCATCATACTCAAAGACCGGCATATACAAGGTCATCAAAGAAGATACAAATACAAAGATAAAAATAGGTATGATCTCAGTCAACGGACTCGAAAGCTACTCCGCGGCGATCTCGCAGATCAAATCAGGCGTACAAAAACTCAGAAAAAAGAAATGTCAGATCGTGATAATGAGCATGCATGCAGGCACGGAACGTGTCTACACTCCTACCTCTACCCAGAGAGAGCTCGCACACTACGCCGTCTCACAGGGCTGTGATCTTGTACTGGGTCATCATCCCCATGTCCTTCACGGAGTAGAAAAATACAAAGGTGTTTATATCGTTTACAGTCTCGGTAATTTCTGCTTTGGCGGGAACTCCAATCCGTCAGACAAAGACACCATGATAGCGAGACCGGAATTTACATTCAAAAACTGAAATCTTCAAAAAAAGAAAACAATATTAAAACTAATCCCCTGCTGCTTATCTTCTACAATGAGCTATAATAACTATCAGCCAACGCCCAAAAATGGAAAAGAAAAGAAGAGATTATTGGGGAAAATAAACACGATGTGTGAGGCTTTGGGAACCACTCTAACAAATGAAAAAGGAAAACTTACTACAACTGTACGAAAAAAATAATGCCGTCAGGTTACTATTCAGTTGTTTTTTGTTGAAAGTCCCCAAACTTCGCCGTTTCTAAGGTTTTTTCGTTGGTTATTTTTTCGTTTTTAGAACATTGATTCCGGCTAAAAGTAAGAAAAATTTAATTTTTTTTCAAAAAAGGGTTGCATTTATTCTCAAATAGTATTATATTACATATTGAAATCATTAATTTCCAATCAAAAAAAGGAGATAAAAAATGGAAAACACAACTGCATCCAAGGCTCCTGTAACAGCAAAGACTACAGAGGCCGCAAAGACTGAAACAAAGACAACAGCTACTTCAGCCGCAACTGCATCCTCTGCAGCAGAGAAAAAGACAGCTCCTGCAAAGAAGTCGGCAGCTAAGAAACCGGCAGCTAAAAAGCCCGCAGCTAAGAAAGCTCCTGCAAAGACCGCAGCAGCAAAGAAGACTACTACTGCCAAGGCTCCTGCAGCTAAGAAAGCAGCTCCGAAGAGAGGACGCAAGCCGGGTTCCAAGAACAAGGTCGTAGAGAGCATCCAGGAGACTATCGTACAGGTAGGCGGCGCTGATCTTGTTGTAACAGAGACATTGGTTGACCGTGTTAAGGATAAATACAAGAACGAGGGTCATCGTGTTGGCAACATCAAGTCTCTCCAGATCTACATCAATGTTGATGAGAGAAAGGCTTACTATGTTATCAACGGAAACAGTGATGACAATTCCTTCATCGATCTTTGATCACCGTTGTCTGATCGTTTCGATCGCTTAAAAAGTTATAGAGCAAGGGGGGCTGCATTGAGCAGCCCCCTTTTTTAGCATATCCTAGGGAGTCCCTCTCCCATCAGCTTGTCAATTTCTCTTATACCGCCTATGGATGTCCTGCCATAGACACATCCCGTCTCGAAGCCTGCCTTTTTATCCGGCTCTGTTACCTCTCCTATCACGCAGGCGTTTTCTCCGTACTTGGAGCTTTTTATTATCCTAAGTGCCTCATCGGCATCCTCCGGTGAGATGATCAGCGCAAGCTTTCCCTCGTTTCCCATATATATCGGGTAAAGTCCCAACAATGCGCAAAAATCCCTCACCTTGTCACTCACGGGGATATCTTTCTCATTTATAATAAATGCCGCATCCGAGCTGAGTGCCAGCTCCTTTAACACGGTTCCAAGACCGCCTCTTGTAATATCACGCATCGAATGAATATTTAACTCCGGGATCCCCTCACACATTTCGACCAGTGGGGCGGCATCACTGCTTATATCCGTTTCTATTGACATCCTCTCCGAGAGTATCGCTGCATGATGATCGCCGAGATTACCGGAGACTATTATCCTGTCGCCGGGTCTTGCTCCGGATGCGGATATATTTCTGCCTCCGGGAACCACCCCTACTCCGGTAGTGTTGATAAAAAAGCCTCCGTCACCGTCAACCACCTTGGTATCACCTGATACGATGATCACTCCTGCTTCTGCCGCCGCCTCCGCCATTGAGACCGCCGCCTTTTTTATTTTTTCTATGGGAGCCCCCGTCTCTATTATCCAGCCGCATGTTATGTACTTTGGAACAGCTCCTCTCATCAAAAGATCATTCACCGTTCCGCACACGGACAGTCTTCCTATATCTCCGCCTCTGAAAAACTCGGGTGTCACGACAAAGCTGTCCGTTGTTATTGCCAGTCTCTCGCCCATGCCGATATCAGGCGATACCAGCGCCGCATCCTCCATCGCATTCAATATCTCATTGTCAAAAGTATCGGCAAATACTTTCAAGACCAGCTCATCACTGTCTCTTCCGCCGCTTCCCATAGACATAGTTACTTTTTCTGACATGGTTTTCCCCCTCTCATTAGATACCCAGTGTTATATAACAAATATCTTCATCAGCCGTGATAGTAACAAGTGAGTAATTCTTTCAAATCTTTTAAGCCGTGATAGTAACAAGTAATTAGATTTTATGAGATAAAAATCCTGTTTTTATCAAATCTCTTAGTAAGCTCTCCAACTGCAAATCCTATCATCTCATCTTTTAGTTTCTCCGGGTATTGGCATACTCCTCCTGTATTTACAAACGGATACCATACTACAGCAGATGAGTCTTTTTTTCTTCTGAGGTTTTTCAAATAGTCATCTGATATTCTAAAAGTCCCGACACTTATATCCCTGACCTTTTTTAAGTCGATCTCATCTGATATCAGATCAAACATCTCTTTGTAGCTTTTTCTCCACGAGGGCGTTACAAGCATCGGATCAAAGCATAGTCTTGTGGTATGTCCGGCATCCATAGCCTTTTTAATACTTTTGATCCTGCTGTACAGATCAGGTGTGCCATGCTCATATTTTTTTATCACATCCTCCGGTGAAAGCGTAAAAGCAAATATCATGTTTTCATCCGGCTCTACCGTGTTCCATATGTCAGTCCCGGCACATTTGGTACGGCACTCTGCCCTTATATTATCGTGTTTTTTTACATATGAAACCCACATTTTGACGAATCCGGTCAGCCCCTCGATAGCCAAAAGATCAGTGTCAAATGAGATACATACATAAGCTTCATGCTCATTTAATATTTCATCAAGAGCGTTAAACGTACTGTCTGTATCGACATAGATAATAATATCCTCTGACGGGTACATTCCTTTTAGATAGCAGTAATCACAGTCATATATACATCCCGTCGCCATGGATGTATAATAAAAAAATCTCTCATCAAAGTCCTGACAGACCCTTGCTCCTTTTAGAATCTTTTTTCCTTTTTTTTCAGCAAGTATAATATTTTTCTTTCTGCTGCCGTCCTCTGCTTTTTCAGATGTCTGATAAACCGTGGCATCCTTTACATCATTCGATGTCTGCCGCGGTGCCGTCACGTCAGCCTGCCCGGAGACCCGGCTCACCGGTCTCACGTCTCTTTTAGAGAAAAATATATCCCTGTAATCATCTGTCAGTATTATGTCTTTTCTGCCGAGCCTGTCAATTATCTGCTTTGATACCGGATGATCAGCTACGCCTTTTTCGACATATATATTTCCTATGGAAAACGGGGCTTTTTTTGTATCGTCCGAATCCGCCGCGCAGGACTCCTCACTGCCCAAAAGGAGCCTCAGCATATCAAGGGCTTGTTTTCCTGTTTTCTTGTCTACTGCGGGCAGCAGCCTTTTATCTCTAAGCTTTTCTATCAGCGCTGCCTCATCTATCCCTGAAAGCATAGCGTATTTCAGGCAGTTATCGAGGATATATTTCATTGTCTCCGAACAGTGAAACTCTTTATACAGGTTTTCTCTATTCAGACTTTCTCTATTCATCAACTCCGATCCTCCCTGCAGCAAAGCTGTCCGAGTGCTATCCCGCCGTCACCGCACGGCACTTTTTCATTTATATACACGCTGTAGCCTCTTTTTTTAAGCTCTGTATATATCCTTGATAAAAGTATCCTGTTGACAAAGGTCCCACCGCCAAGCACGATATTACTGATTTTTTCTCTCCTGTCCGCGGACTCATCATCTGCCCCGGTCTCACCGCCCTCTGCCGGATGATATGCAAGCCTCTCACACATCATGACCGTGATATCCGCGATCATGATATGAAACTCAAAAGCAAGCTTTTCCATATCCTCTTCCACGGATATTTTTTTTATCAGATGCGCTATCAGGGCTGACGTGAGTATCTCTACTCTCCCTTCCCTGACACCAAAAAGCTTTTCTGACTCGATCCCTTTCTCATGGCATACGGAGTCTATATCATTATCCTTCCCGTTCCCGGGACATACTGTGCATAAATCAACGCATACGCCGCTTA
>JAGBOK010000075.1 GCA_017633905.1 Eubacterium sp.
GATATGCTCTTACATAATCAATGGAATATGACTGGTTCGGCATATCGGCTATCGTTGCGTCATTTACGTCTCCTACCCAGCTGCCGCCTACCGCGAGGTTGAGTATCATATAGAATTTTTGGTCAAAAGGTGCCGGAAAGGTCAAAGGATCATCTCCGTCCTTGGCTGAATACCAGTCTCTCGCCTCGTGATATTTTATGCCGTCAACATACCATGTGATGCGCCCCGGTACCCACTCGACCGCAAATGTATGATAATCCTCATTGAAATCTTTTGTTCCCGAAGCTGTATTGTACGTCCCCTGTGTTTCCTTGTGGGGGTTTCCGTAGTGGATCGTTCCGTAAAGTTTATCTGTCTCCTGTCCCATGACCTCTGCAATATCTATCTCACCGCATTTTGGCCACTGTCCGTAGAGCATCTCATCAGTCGGCATCATCCAGAATGCCGGAAGATATCCCTGTCCCTTGGGGAATTTAACCTTTGCTTCAAACACTCCGTATTTGAAATCATGCTTGCCCTGTGTGTTTACCCGTCCTGATGTAAATGACTTATTTCCTGTTTTAACGGGCTTTAGGATGAGATTACCGTCCTTTACCTCTATATTATTCGGTGAGTCAACATATTCCTGAAGCTCTTCATTTACCCAGCCTGCCTGATGAAGCTCAACATTCCAGTCATTGCGGTTGAGCGCTGTCCCGTCAAAGTTGTCCTGCCATTTGAGAGTATAGCCGTCCAGATCAAGCTTTGGCGCACCCGTCGGCGCGGGTTTTAGTGAACCGTCATCCACGATCTCAGTCGGTGCTTCGGCAACGGTAACTTTTGTTTTCAGAGTGAATTTCTTCGCTTTGGTTTTTTTGTTTTTTGCTGTCTTTACTACTGCCTTGATGGTAGTTTTGCCTTCTGATACTCCCTTTATTATGGCTCTTTTATTATTTGATTTTGTGATAACAGCGACCTTTTTTTTGGACGATGTCCATTTGATGCTCTTTATCTTGTATGAGCCTTTTTTTACTTTGATAGTAACGGTCTTACCTTCCCTGACCTCGGCTTTTTTTGTTATGGAAGGCTTTTTTACTGCTGCCTGTGCGGGCAGTGTCTGAGCCGGAAAAACCGCAGCAGCAAGTGAAAAACTAAGTATTAAACCTATGATTTTTTTTGATCTCATGGGATACCTCCGATTAATTATTATCCATGATAATTGTTTTTTATATATCATCATATTATAAAATATACGATTTGGACAAAGTATATGCAGCTGTCATTTAATCCTGAACCTCTTCCAAAACCACATCATAAAACTCTATGGTATGGGCTGAAAGTGACTTTTCCGATGTTCCAAGGTTAGCCTGCAAGGTGAGAGCATCATCAGCTGTCATTCCATCCTCTCCATTTACAAGAAACCAAAATGTCACTTCTTTTTCCTCATTCCCACTTAATTCGACATCACTGCCGCAATACCATTTATATGAACTGTTTTGAATACATATCTTTATATTTCTGGCAATTGATGATTTGACTTTCATACTGAGCTTATATTTTTTTATTTCTTCCACACTCACACCGGTGTATTGAAAAGCAACACTATAATCTGCTTCATTTCCGTTCAGAGTAAAAAGCCATTTATTGTTTGATTTATTTACATTGCCTCCGTATGAGGCTTCTGTTGCCTGATCCAACAGATTCACGATATTGTCTTCGGATGATTTCGGTTCGGAATTGTCATCCTCGTTTTTACCATTCCCCTCCTCTGTTTCTGTGGAAGTTCCACCTTCATCATTTCCAACAGCCGCCGCATCATCAATTATTTCGATCTTATTTATATCAAAAAGTATCTTCCATCCTGATGTTGATACATCTTCACCTGTAACCCTGACTCTGAAATGATAAGCAAGGTCATTAGCTTTTGTATTATAATCCTGCAGATTGATCTTGTGTAAAACCTGAGATTTTATCTCAACAGCTTTTTCGTTACTCTGTATCCATGATGAACTCCAATCCTCATCCATGGTCCAAATAAATGATTTTAATTTAGAGACATCTGAAACCTCAGTCCCGCTCCCATCAAGGACTTTTTTAACTGTCATAGTGACCTGCAATGCCTTGCCCTTTATTGCGTCTTTGTTTTTGATAAGACTAAGCATGGCATCTGTCATAGGAAGGTCGTAATCCTTTGCCTCCGCATAATAAACTATTTTATCGCCTTCTGATACCTCGCCAATAACGATCTCTTGGTCTGAAACAGGCTTTATTATTTCAAGACTTGTCGTTTCATCGTCTTTTGGTGAATCATCCTTGCTTTCATCTGCTCCCGTTGACGGCGCGGACGATTCTACTTTTTTAAGACTCACATTTTTTATCACGATCGTGGATGCTGCGGAATATTCAGGATGCTTTGCGGCACCGTTCTCATTGTAAACAGTAAACATACCCATAGAAAATTTAAGATATCCGTCGCTGTTATTTTCGTTGCTACCGCTTTTACTCATATCAATATCATATGTAAATTCCTGCTCGGCAGATGTAAGTTCCGCATCCCCGCCGCCGTACCATTTTGCACCGTTATCATTTGCAAGTGCCACGCTTATCTTTCTTGCGGCTGTTGATGATGCGGTGAATTTAAGCACATATTTTGCATCCTTTTCAACCTTGATCCTGTGCTGTGCGAGCATATTGTCCCATGCGTTTTGTCCGACTTTTCTCAGAACAAACTTCGCCTCGCCATTACCTATCGTATATGAGTTGCCGTCCGCAACATAGGTCTTGTAGTCATCTGTCCATGCACCGGGGTTCGGGAACTTCCCGTTGCGGATGAGATTACCCTCTTCTGTCTCTATTTTGTAGGATGATGATGAAACTGATGATGAGCCTCCGCTGCTGCCGGATGAACCTGACGGAGTGGACGCGCCTGATGATGAACCGGTATCGTCGCCTACGACCTTGGACTCCAATACACTTCCTGAGCGGTTCTCAACGATACCTGACATCGACTGTCCCTTGCCAAGCTCTATCGCTGCGTTCGGCGCATCGACTTTTACCCTGGCATCAGCTGTTGCCCTGGTCACATCTACTGTTGTTTTTTTGTTGGATGTTCCGCTTATGAGTGCAGATGCATCTCCTATGATCTGTACTGTCTTTACATGTGCATCATTAGAGGAGTTCACCCATACATTAGCTCCTTTTGCCTCGTTGATGATCTTTCCGATCACGGATGTTCCTCTGGCATTGACATTTACTCTGGTGTCAGCACCGCCGGCACTGCCGCCGATCTCGATATTGTTTACCCTGCTCATTCCGTTTGTCTCAACATCGACCGTTGCTCCGGCGTTTGCTACGGTTACGGTTCCTATGGATGCAGAAGCTGATGTCTTTACATATACGGGGGCTTTATTTTCTATAAGAACCGAGCCAACGGCACCCGACTTTATGTCGATATTATTCTTGGCTGATGCACTGTCTGAAACCGTGATCGATGCGACCTTTCTCCTGGTCTCTATAACCATGTTTACCGGCTCATCTGATGCAGACTGTATACAGTTGCCTCTGCCTTTTTCTCTCCACTGTCCCTGTGAGTTATTGTTTATCACTACATCATCAAAGGATGCAAGGTTTGTGATAACAGTGTTTTTACTGTTTACAACAATATCCTTGTCAGAGAAATCCCCGCTTTCTATGGTGAGTTCTTTTGTTTTTACGAGGTTAAGATTTATTGTCTTAACTTTTGCGCTCTTAAGAAGCTTTGGAAGTGTTTTTAAGTTTTTATCGGTAACTGTCA
>JAGBOK010000012.1 GCA_017633905.1 Eubacterium sp.
CCTCCTAATTAAAAATCTATCCAAAGATGTATTGATGCAAGATCGGATCTCTTAAATGTTATCTCCTGATCATTGATATCTACCGTAACAATGTCTGTTTCTTTTTCATAGCCCTTTAGTATTCCTATGAATTCCCTGGCTTTGTATTCTTTCCCGCCCTCCGTATACGAGATGGGAGAAAAAAGCTTGAATTCAACATCCTTGCCGATGCTTTTGATAAAATGCTCCGGTTTTTTAAGAGCTCTTGTGATGCCGGGCGAGCTTACCTCGAGAGTGTATGCCTCATTGATAAAGCTTTTTTCCTTGTCTATCCTGTCACTTAAAAACCTGCAGACAAGAGCCGTGTCATCGGATGTTATCCCGTCATCCTTGTCAATATATACTCTTAATATCTTCTCCCGGTTTTCATCGATATACTCAATATCATACAGAGAAAAACCGTGTTCTTCAAGGATCGGACTCACAAGCTCCTCTGTTTTTTTTATTATGTCCATAACAGCCCCTGTTACAATAAATATGAGTGGTCTATGAATAGACCACTCATCAACAGTTCCCAAAAAATCAATCAAACAACTTGTTTATAGTATCATAACAACCGCATTTTGTCAAGCATTTTTGCCTATTTTTCGTTCTCCAGCCGTTCATAAAGCTGATTTATGGTAGTTCCAAATACGGGATGGAGCTTCCACGGCGCGATCCGGGACAGCGGCTTTAACACAAATTCCCTGTTGTGCATATCTTTGTGCGGGATCTGCAGATCACCGGTCTGTATGATCTCGTCATCATACAGCAATATATCAAGATCGAGAGTTCTCGGCCCCCATCTGAGGTCTCTCTGCCGCTTTGCTCCGTTTTCAATATCATGAAGCTTGTCAAGGAGCCCCTCCGGTGAATACAGCGTGTCAATCGCTGCTGCTGCGTTCAGAAAATCAGGCTGATCCGTGACACCGTAAGGCTCTGTCTCAATGATATCTGAGCATACGACATTCCTTATCAGGCTGTCAGCATTAAGTTTTTCCAGTGCTGATCTTATATATCCTTCCCTGTCACCAAGATTCGAGCCTATCCCGATATATGCCCTGTGCCACCCTCTCTCTATACAGACACCGACGGTGTTTAGAGGGAGCAGTATGGGAGCCCACGGCTTCTTGATCTCAACTCTGACTCTCTCTATGCGCTCATATTCCATAAGCAGCGATCTCGCGATATGCTCTGCCGCCGATTCAATAAGCTTGTATTTGGTCTCTCTCATCTTCTCATCAACAAAATGGGATATCTCGTTGTAGTCGATGGAGTATGATATATCATCAGTTGAACATGCCTTCCCGATATCCGTAAATATAGTTACGGACACCAGAAATTTCTGTCCGAGGGCATTTTCTTCATCTCTGACGCCGTGATGGGCAAATATTTCAAGATCTTTGATCACGATTTTGTCCAAAGCTGCTTCCTCCGGTTCTCATGTCCATAAATAAGCAAAAGAGCCCGATATATCGGGCTCCACAATAGTCCGTAGGGGAATCGAACCCCTGTTTCTGCCGTGAGAGGGCAGCGTCTTAGCCGCTTGACCAACGGACCACAACGCTATTTACTATACTACACTTTTTTAATAAATGCAAGCACTTTTTGAAAAAAAGTTACTATTCACGGCTGATATATGTGCGTACAGGCACTGAATGCTTGCATTCATGTACCTGTATGCATATATATCAGGCTGAAAGCAGTCACTTCACCACATAAGGGATTCAGCCGCGAAGCGGCAGTAGAGCACGGAGCGCAGCGAAGTGCGGGAATCCCGCATGAGGGAAGTGACAACCGTGAAACCATATAAAGGGAAGTGACAACCGTGAACAGTAACCATATAAGGGGAAGTGACAACCGTGAATAGTGACTTAGTAACCCGGTATCACATGATATCCAGCAGTGAGAGCTGGTCGTCCTCGGGAATGCCCGACAGGATATCAAGCTCCACGAGCTTGTCTATCACGGTCTGGCTCACATGTGTCCTGTCCTTGAAGTTTTTGCGTGATGAGAAAGGCCCGTCCTTGATGGCATCCGCTATCGACTCCGCGGCTGTATCAGCCACTCCAGCTATTGCCATGAGCGATGGCATGAGCCTGCCGTCTTCGGTGATCGTAAACTTCTTGGCATCAGCCTTTTCGAGTTCGATCTTTGCAAATTCAAAGCCCCTTGCATACATCTCCTGCACAAGCTTCATATCGCTATAGATATCCTTCTCTTTTTTTGAGAGGGCATCATTTTTATTCTGTGATTTCGACCGCCTGATATACTCTCCGAGCTTTTCCTCCGCGCTGCTTCTTCCCATACACATGATCTCATAATCAAATGCCTTGGCTCTTCTGGAAAAATAAGCCGCATAATATGCAAGAGGATAATATACCTTGAACCATGCGATACGGAATGCCATCATGACATAAGCGACCGCATGAGCCTTCGGAAACATATATTTTATCTTGCCGCAGGACTCTATGTACCATTCAGGCACTCCGCAAGAGAGCATGGTCTGTTTCCACTCCTCCCATTCTTTGACCTTGCCTTTTGCGACCTGACCTTTTCTGACCTTCTCCATAATATCAAATGCCAGTCCCTTTTCTACTCCCGAATGTATCAGATAGGTCATTATGTCATCACGGGTACAGATGGCAGTGGACAGAGTACACACTCCCTGCTTTATGTATTCCTCCGCGTTGTTTGTCCACACATCCGTACCGTGCGAAAGTCCTGATATCCTGACAAGGTCTGAGAAGTTTTTCGGCTTGGTATCTCTTAGCATCTGCATAACAAAGTCTGTTCCCATCTCGGGAACTCCAAGACACCCCAGATCAGAGGACATCAGCTCATCAGGGCTTATCCCAAGAGCCTCCGTTCCCTTGAAAAGAGAAAGAACCTTCTCATCATCAAGCGGTATGGTGAGTGAATTTACTCCCGTGATATCCTCAAGCATTCTGATCAGAGTAGGATCATCATGACCGAGTATATCAAGCTTTAACAGGTTGTTGTCTATCTTGTGATAGTCAAAATGCGTAGTTATTATGGGTGTGTCTTTGTTTGCCGGGTGCTGTACAGGCGTAAATACATTTATCTCCCATCCGAAGGGAAGAACAACGATGCCTCCCGGATGCTGACCTGTCGTGTTCTTGACACCGTCCACACCGCCCATCAGGCGCTCTATCTCCTCTGATCTTTTGTGTATCTGCTTTTCTTCATAATACTGCTTTACATATCCATAGGCAGTCTTGTCTGCTATAGTGCCGACGGTACCCGCCCTGAAGGTCTGTCCTTCACCGAATATAACCTCTGTATAAGCATGAGCCTTTGCCTGATACTCCCCGGAAAAGTTAAGATCTATATCAGGCTCCTTGTTGCCGTAAAAGCCAAGAAACGTCTCAAACGGAATATCATGTCCGTCACGCATGAGGGGCTCACCGCAAACCGGGCAGGTCTTTGCCGGCATGTCCACTCCTGAGCTTCCCGCATATTTCTTTACCGTGTCGGAATCAAAGTCGGAATAATGGCATTTTGCGCAGTAATAATGCGCGGGCAGCGGATTTACCTCGGTGATCCCCGCCATCGTTGCCACAAATGATGATCCGACAGAGCCTCTCGAACCTACGAGATATCCGTCCTCGTTTGACTTCCATACAAGCTTTTGAGCTATTATATACATGACCGCAAAGCCGTTTGAAATGATAGAGTTTAACTCTCTCTCCAGTCTCTCCGAGACGATCGGCGGCAATTCCTCCCCATACATCTGGTGAGCCTTGTTGTAGCAGATATTCTTCAAAAGCTTGTCAGAATCCGGTATCTCGGGCGCGCACTTGTCGGGAAAAAGAGGCGAGAACCTTTCTATCCTGTCAGCTATGTCAACAGTATTAGTGACAACGACCTCATACGCTTTTTCACTTCCAAGATATGAGAACTCTTCGAGCATCTCGTCTGTAGTTCTGAGATAGAGCGGCGGCTGCTGCTCATCCGTCATTTTCTTGGCTGCAAGTATTATTTCTCTGTATATCTCATCCTCCGGATCAAGAAAATGCACATCACAGGTAGCGCACACCGGCAGTCCGAGCCTGTCTCCAAGCTCAACTATGCGGCGGTTGATATCTCTCAGATCCTCAACAGAGCTTATCCTCTCGTATGCTTCTCTTTTGTTTGATCCGATCATAAATCTGTTGTTATCGACCGGCTGTATTTCAAGGTAATCATAAAACGATGCTATTTTTTCTATTTCATTTTCATCCCGGTCATCAATTATCGCCTGATACAGCTCGCCCGCTTCACAGGCAGAGCCGATGATAAGCCCCTCTCTATAGCGTGACAGCTCGCTTTGGGGTACTCTCGGATATCTGTAATAATACTTTAGATGAGACTCCGAAACAAGCCTGAACAGATTGACTCTTCCGACCTCGTTGGCGGCAAGCACTATCACATGATAAACAGGCTTTTTTCTGATTA
>JAGBOK010000076.1 GCA_017633905.1 Eubacterium sp.
ATATACACGGTATGTATCATTTGAAAGCTTGGCTGAAAGAGCCATCCCCACAGCGGCGGATATGCCCTGTCCGAGCGATCCCGATGACATATCGACTCCCGGTATATGCTTTCTGTCAGGATGTCCCTGAAGATATGAACCGGTATGTCTCAGGGTCTTTAGATCCTCAACCGGAAAATATCCTCTGTTTGCAAGCGCGGAATAATATCCCGGCGCAGTATGTCCCTTGCTCAGGACAAAACGGTCACGATCCTTTTTCTCAGGATCCTTCGGATCAATATTTAATTCTTCAAAAAACAGATATGTAAAAATATCCGCTGCCGAGAGTGATCCGCCCGGATGTCCCGACTTTGCCGCATGTGTGCCCTCGATCACGCCCTTGCGCACCTCTACGGCGGTTTTCATCAATTCCTGCTTGGTCAATTTTATACCTCCTCACTCACCAAAGACTGCGATATAATCCTTCTGGAACTTCTCAATACCGATATCCGTCAGAGGATGCTTGGTCATCTGCTCGATAACACCATAAGGAACCGTGGCAATATCTGCACCTGCCAATGCGCAGTCGATACAGTGGATCGGATTTCTGACGCTCGCAGCGATGATCTCCGTCTCGATCTCAGGATAATTCGCAAAGATCGCGGCGATCTGCTCGATCAAATCGATGCCCGGAGTCGAGATGTCATCAAGACGACCTAAGAACGGTGATACATAGGCAGCTCCGGCACGGGCAGCCAAAAGAGCCTGATTTGCTGAGAAAATAAGTGTAACATTACACTTGATGCCCTCTGATGAGAGTACCTTGGTAGCCTTCAGTCCCTCTATGGTCATGGGGATCTTTACTACCATGTTCGGATGAAGCTTTGCAATTTCACGTCCCTCTGCTATCATTCCCTCAGCATCCGTTGTCGTTGCCTTGACCTCACCGCTGATCGGTCCGTCAACGATAGATGCGATCTCTTTGAGCACATCCTCCTGAGAACGTCCTCCCTCCTTGGCAATAAGCGAAGGGTTGGTCGTTACTCCGCAGATAACGCCCATAGCCTCGGCTTTTTTAATATCCTCGATTTTGGCTGTGTCGATGAAAAGTTTCATTGGCTTACTACCTCCTAAAATAAAATATGATAGTTATGATTATAAATTAAATACATCTCAATTACAAGACGTATTTTTCCACAAAAAAATTCACCTGTTTGTTATTTGTATGGTACATTTCATCCGAAATATCGCATCCCTTCAAGATTCAGCTTCCATACGGCTCCAAGTCCCATCTGTGTATCAAACTCTCTTGTGACCTTGAAAAGCTCATCTCTCTCCTCAAATCTGCCTCTGCTCCCGTTGGTTATGACAACACTCTCTCTTTGTCCCCACTGGACAAACACCTTCCCGTCAAACTCGACCTCCTTGTCAAACAGGGTAAGAGCCTTGATATCCTTTTTCTTTTTTTTGTTCTCGATGCTTACCTTGACGGCATGCACGAGGTCATCCTCATGTACGGCAAAGGAAAGGGTGTCGGTCTTTCCGTCAGACTCATCCTCCACGAGATCCAATACCACATCGGACATATCCCAGCCCACAACCGGAGGATCGTATCCTGCATCCGCGGCTGATCCCGTTGCGCTGTCTGTATCATCTGTTTCATCAGGGCTTTCTCCTTCAGTCTCCCCTGTCTTATCATCCGTATCCTCTGTGTCACCCTGAGCGGCATCGTCTGCAGCTGCCTTCTTTTCTATGGACGGATCAATGATCCTTTTTTTTGCTGATGTCTTCTTCCAGTCAGATGTCTTTCCTACAACTATCCCTATCCTCGGCTTTTGGCTGACAAGCCCGTCGAGCCTTATGATACCTGCGGGTGATGATGACGATGCGTAGAGATTGCCCGCGCTCACTCCCGATATCGACGTGATCTGAACGCCCTTGTCAAACGTATAAATAAGCTCGGTGTTGCCGCCCTTCATGGATGTTCTCAGGATGGCGTATCTTCCCTTGTTTTTTATAAGCGCGAACACATGCTCATAGCCATCATATGCGAAGTCGTAAATATCATCATAGCCCGAGAATACACCGACCGCATCCACCTGTCCAAGCCTGTCGATCCTTACTATCCTTGAACCGGAGACCTGATATATGAGATATTTGTCGGTACTGTAGATCCTGCGTCCGTGAGCCCCGTCCGTGGCAAGCATTCCCCTTGATGTCCCGTTGTTATCATACATATATATTTCAGACTGATCGTTCGGGAATACAAAAAATGTGCCGTTTTGGAGCCTCAGATCGCTCTTTCCTCTCTCATAGGAGAATCTCGCCGGCATCTTTCCCTCCGGAACATCGACCTTGTAGGTCCTGTCTTCTCTGTGCGATCCGTTCTCATCAATCTGTTCTATGATAATATAATTGGTCATGCCGGGGATAAGCCCCGTGACCAAAAATTCATGCTCTCTTGTCGTGTTTTTGGTCTCACCATTGTATATATAGCGTATGAGATCGGGGATCTTCTCATCAGCGACCGTTATTGTGACCTTGATCATGCAGTTTTGCGGTGTCTTGAAATAAAAAAAATACGAGTTCGGAACTGTTCCGAAGGGATCAAGTGCTATCAGAGGATCCTCATAGGATGCCGCCTTTCTTCTTTTGAGACGCTCTATCCTCTCCCTTGCAGCCTTGGTATTGGTTATGGAAAACTGATTGAGCGTGTCAAAATTCAAAACATTTTTATTGTCTCCCTCTCTGATCAGCGGTATCGCAGAAGAATCCGTATCATACTTGTACGCATGCTCATCCTCCTGATCGCTCTGTTCGAGATACCTCCTCGAACCGAATTCACCGGTCTCCTCCTCGCCCTTGGTCAAAAGAAAAATTGCGCCAAAGGTCAGACCCGAGAGGACGATCAAGGTCAGTATTATTGGTTTAAGTAGCTTTTTCATCTCTCTAAGCCTCGCGCTTTATCGTACTTACCTATCCCAGCGGTCGCACAAATTGTTTATCTGGTCTGTGAACTTCGCTGCGTCCTTGTTGCTCATGCCTTCGTTTTTCTTTATAACGGCGATCAGGCGCTGACCGGCAGTGAGAAGTCGCATAAAGATATCTCCGGCTCTCTTCGCGGACGCGCGCTTCTTCTCGGCAACGACAGGCTCCGTCTCTTTTATAAACTCACCGCTTATCACATCAAATTCAGTGCCGGAGTAAGGCGCGGAAGCTATGAAGGCATGCTCAGTAAGGGTCTCTACGAACTGCTTGCACACGGTATCGTCGCCATGTACGACAAAAACTCTCTTGGGAGGTTTCTCAGTAAATGATTCTACCCATTTCAAAAGACCGTTCACATCGGCATGTCCGCTGATTCCTTTTAATCTTGTGATCTTTGCCCTCACCTCGACCGGCTCACCGAAAAGCTTCACCTCATCCACGCCATCAAGCAGCAGTCTGCCCAAAGTCCCGGCTGTCTGATATCCGACAAATACTATAGTCGAGTCCGCTCTCCAGAGATTGTGCTTCAAATGGTGCCTGATACGTCCGGCATCACACATTCCCGACGCAGAGATGATGACCTTGGGATTTGGATCATAGTTGATCTCCTTGGAATCATCAGAGGTTATGGAAAGCTTTAATCCCGGGAATCCTATGGGGTTGATCCCTTTTTTCAGCAATTCCCTTGCCTCATCAGCAAAGCTCTGCTCGACATGTCTGCTAAAAACATGCGTCGCCTCCACCGCCATGGGAGAGTCAACATATACCTCAAATTCCGGATATGATGTGATGAGCTGCCGTTCCTTGATCTGTCTTAAAAAATATAAAAGCTCCTGTGTACGACCGACCGCAAAGGCAGGAATAACGACGTTCCCGCCTCTTGTAAAGGTTTCCTCGATGATAGCCGCAAGATCTCCGACATAATCAGGTGTCCCCTCGGAATGAACCCTGTCACCGTATGTCGACTCCATGACTACATAATCAGCTGATTTGGTATATTCGGGATTTTTTAATATGGGATTGTTCGGGTTTCCGAGATCTCCCGAGAAAACGACAGTTCTCTCATCTGCTCCCTCTCGTGCAAAAACCTCTATCGAAGAAGAGCCAAGGAGATGTCCGACGTCCGTAAAACGGATCTTTACCTCATCGCATATCTCTATAACGGAATCATATTCGCAGGGAGTGAGCAGATGGATCGCACCGAGCGCATCCTCCATTGTATAGATGGGCTTGTACTCCTCGGCACCTGATCTTGATGCCTTGCGGTTGCGCCACTCCGCCTCAAACTGCTGTATGTGAGCCGAATCACGCAGCATGATCTGGGCGAGCTCGCAAGTCGCAGTCGTTGCATAGACCTGCCCCCTGAAGCCCCTTGCGTATAACAAGGGCAAAAGTCCCGTATGATCGATATGAGCGTGCGTCAGCAGCACAAAGTCTATCTCGGATGCGTTCACGGGAATCTCCTGATTCTCAAACATATAGCGTCCCTGCACCATTCCGATATCTACAACAAATTTTTTCTCTCCGACCTCCATGTAGTGACAGCTCCCCGTCACATCGTGGTCAGCTCCGATAAATACAAGCTTCATACAAATCCTCCTGCCTCACTTGTGATATGGTTCACCCTTGATGATCCTGAAAGCCCTGTATATCTGCTCGAGTAATATCACTCTCATCAGCTGGTGTGGGAAGGTAAGCCTTGAAAAAGACATCCTCTCATCCGCGTTTTCAAGTATCTCCTCCGAAAGACCGATAGAGCCGCCTATGATAAAGACTATCTGTGATACACCATCGATACCGAGCCTGTCTATACCGTCTGCAAATTCAACAGATGTATACTCTCTGCCGCCGATCGCAAGAGCGACCACATAGGCATCATCAGGTATCAGTTTCTTTAGTCTCTCTGCCTCGGCAGCTCTTATCCTCTCGTTTGCTTTCTCACCGGCGTTATCAGGTGTTTTCTCATCATCCACCTCGCATATCTCAAGCGTACAGTATTTTGAAAGACGCTTGGAGTACTCAGCTATAGCCTCTCTCATGAATGGCTCTTTGATCTTTCCAACGCTAAGAATTTTAATCTTCATCATGACTGTCTGCCCTCCTTAGTTTTGCGGCTGCTCAGAGACCGGCTCATCTCCCGACACGGTGACAGTGCAGTTTTTCTTCTTGCCCTCCGCATAGACCTGTATTTTCACTGTTCCGGGCGATACAGCCGTGATCACACCCATATCATCAACTGTTGCTATCGTTTCATCGAACGACTTGAATTCAAAATCATCCCCGTATACATATTTTGCAGGCTTCCACTTTGGTTCAAGGGTGAAGGTCTCACCGGGCTTTAGCTCTACACTTGTCTTATTTAGCTTGATCCATGCTATCGCATTTAAGAAGGTCTGTACCTCATTCTTGGCATGATCAGCGAAAAGGTCGGTATAGGCAAAGAGCACATAACCTTCTGAATTTCCCGATGATATCTGTCCAATCTGCTCTGCTATGTTGGTATCTTTTTTCCCCCACCCAAGGTCAGTTGATGAGGCAATACCTGTCCTGTACAATCCGAGTCCTATATACATCGGAACATCTATCACATTCAGAGATCTCCACAGTTCCAACCTCTCAGAAAACAGACTCGTGACTTTCCCTCCCAGCTTGTACTGATCAGACCAGTATATCTGAGGGATGATATAGTCAATATATCCGGGATTACTCATCCATGTCTTTACATCCGCGCCTATCTCCATGGCGTACTCATAGTTCCCCGCGGGAGATATTCCAAACAGCAGATTCTCATCCTTTGCCTTGACTGTCCGGTATACTGCCCGCACCATTTTATTGACCTTTTTACGTCTCTTTGCAGGCTTTACACTCGCATATTTTGTTCCACTATAGAAATAATCATCAAAATGGATCCCGTCAACCTCATAATTATCTATGATCTCTTTAACCTGCGCGGTGATCCTGTCTATCGTTTTTTGCTTGGCAGGATTTAGTATCTTGTCGGCAGTGACGCGGTACGGGTTCATCCACGCGTGGAATTTGAGCCCCTTGGCATGACAGGCCTCTACAAGGATCTGCAAAGGATCGTATCCGGGCGATCTTTTGTCACTCGATATATACTCACTCCATCCGACTACATTTGAGGGATATATCGCGTCATCAAACATCCTGACGTGAAAATAAACATCATTGCAGCCATATGACTTGATATTTTTAAAAAGCTTCTCGGCATTGACCCTGAACGCGGCTTCTGTCCTGTTGGATAATCCCGCCGCTGAAAACTCATAAAAAGCTACCCACACACCGCGGTGAGCAATGGTCTTTGCTTCTGACACGGAGCCCGCTCCGTTTTCGTGCGCTACATTTCCCAAACAAAGTCCGGAAAGCACAACAAGCAGCACTATGGCAAGCCTGATCACGGTATGCCGCAACCACCCCGTTCCTGTAATATTTTTTATGATATCTGCATTATACTTATCCATTTTCATTTCAATAATTCCTTGTCATGTTTTTAGAGTTACTGTTCATGTCTGTCACTCCGGAAGACACAGCCTATGTTTGACTACGGAAAGTCTGTCCTTCAAATCACTTACCGATGTACAGCTCGTGATAGAACCCTTTTTTCTCCATCAGTTCCTCATGTGTTCCCTGCTCCACCACGGCACCGTCTCTCATCACGAGTATCTCATCGGCTTCTCTGATAGTCTGAAGCCTGTGTGCCACAATAAAGCTGGTCCTGCCCTTCATCATGGTCTCGAATGCTTTTCTGATCATAAGCTCCGTTCTGGTATCTATCGACGACGTCGCTTCATCAAGTATCAGCATCGGAGGCAGAGTCAGCATGACTCTCGCTATGCAAAGAAGCTGTTTTTGCCCCACTGAGAGCCCTGCGTCATCACTTATGCGAGTATCATATCCATCCGGAAGACGTCTGATGAAACTGTGAGCATGAGCGGCTGCCGCTGCAGCTTTGATCTCTTCATCCGTTGCATCATCCCGTCCAAACGCAATGTTGTCACGCACGGTACCGCTCATAAGCCATGTATTCTGAAGCACCATACCGTATTGCGAGCGCAGACTGTCTCTGGTGAGACGCCTGATATCACATTCGTTGCCAAAGCACCGGTCATCATCATCTGGTGACTTCATACCTATGGATATGGAGCCTGCGTCTGCATCATAAAATCTCATCAAAAGATTGATAATAGTGGACTTGCCGGCACCTGTCGGACCCACAATAGCTACTCTGCTGCCGGGAGTCACCTTTAGATTGAGATCCCTGATCAAAGGTTCAGGCGATGATTTATCATAAGAAAAATCCACCGACCTGATACACACTCTACCATCTGTCTCCGTCAAAATCGTGTCACCATCGCCCGATTCTTCGGTTTCAGACTCCATCCACTCGCGCAATCTGTCTGCACATGCGATGGCATTTTGCAGCTCTGCAACAACACCGGAAATCTCATTAAATGGTTTGGTATATTGATTTGCGTAGCTCAAAAAACACGTCAGAACTCCAACGGAGATCCCTCCCCTCACTGCATACAAAGCGCCAACAACACCAACCGAACCGTACACGATACTGTTGACGAACCTGGTCACGGGATTGGTCAGAGAAGAAAAAAACGTGGCATTTAGTGAATCCTTTTTTAACTTTTCCGCCGTCTCGTCAAACCTCTTTATATCCTCAGACTCGCAGCCAAGCGCCTGTACTGTCGACAGATTCTTGAAGATCTCCTCGATATGGGCTGTCTGCTCTCCCCTGTCCTTTGACTGGGCATGAAAGCCGGCATAAGTCCTCTTTGAAATAAATCTCGACACCAACAGTGATACGGGAGTGACCAACATCACGATCAGCGCTATGGTGACAGATGTCGCAAACATAAAGCCCAATGTTCCTATTATCGTGATAACACCGGTAAAAAGCTGGGAAGAGCCAAGCAGCAATCCGTCAGCCACGGCATCGGCATCGGTAGTGATCCTGCTGATGATATCACCTCTCGCGCGTGACTCTATGCTGCCCACACTAAGCCTGTTTATCATTCCAAACGCATCTTTTCTGATATCTCTTACCACGCCAAACGTAACTCTGTTGTTGCACTTATTCAGAACAAAGGCAGCCACCCCTCCGGCGACAGCGGCTATTCCTATACGGATAAGACACCCCGTCACAAAAGCCCACTCCACATTATCCTTTCCGATGATATGATCGACCGCCTCTCCGATCACCACGGGAATATAAAGAGAACTCACCACCGATATCACAGACATCAAAACAGAGCCGGCTACAAAAGCCAGATATCTCCTTATATATCCAAACAGCCATCCAACTGTCGTTTTCCTCATCATCTGACCCTTTCCTTAACTTTCCCGTTTGCAGTGCGGATGCTACTGCACCGCCGCTATCTCCCTATAGACCTCGCACGTCTCCATCAGCTCCCCATGCGTTCCAAGCCCTGCCATCTTCCCGTCCTCGAGCACCAATATCCTGTCAGCATCCTTCACCGATGATATCCTCTGCGACACTATCACGCAAATCACATCACTATCTGCAAAAAACTCCTTGAGCCCCTCTCTCAGGCTTCTTTCGGTAGAATTATCAAGCGCGGAGAAGCTGTCATCTGCTACAAAGATCCCCGCAGGCTTCCGCACGGTCTCCTGACTGTCTGCAGCACCTCTCCCCGACAGCCTGACAAGGGCTCTCGCTATGCAAAGCCTCTGTCTTTGACCTCCTGAGAAATTGGCTCCCTCCTGCTCAACACCGGTGTCAAGACCGTCCTTGTCACGGACAAACTCCTCAGCCTGTGCGAGCTTTAGCGCCTCCCACAGCTCAGCATCCGTCGCATCAGCTCTTCCCCTGAGCAGATTGTCCCTGACAGTGCCCTTGAACAAAACGCTTTTTTGCGGAACAAAGCCTGTCAAGGCTCTGACTTCATCCGTGGAAAGCCTGACAATATCCTGACCAAAGAACAAAAGCTCTCCCCCCGTCGGCTCATAGAATTTTAAGAAAAGAGAAGCAAGAGAGCTTTTCCCGGAGCCTGTTCCTCCGATGATTCCAAGCGTTTCCCCTTTTTTGATCTCAAAGGAAATATCACTCAAAGCCTCCTCCGGACTACCCGGATATTTAAGCGAAACATTTTTACACATTATAACATCATTGGTTTCGTTTATTTTTTCTCCGCCATCCGTTTTTTCGGGATATTCAAAGACTTCTCTGACTCTGTCCGCACAAGCCAATCCCCTGTTGACCGTTATGATCATATTGGCGAGCTTGACAAGCTCCAAAAGTATAAGCGTCATATAATTTATCATAGCGACTATCTGACCTTTGGTGAGTTCTCCTGACTCCACTCTGACAGCGCCGATGTAAACCAATATCAGCATCCCGAGGTTTATTACGATGAGAGTTGCCGGATTCAAAAATGCGGATATCCCTCCGACCTTCATCTGCGACTCATATACATCATTGTTTGCCGCAGAGAAAAGCTCCTCCTCTTTTTTCTGTCTGCGAAAAGCCCTGATAACAAAAACTCCCGAGAGATTCTCCCTGATCTTGAGAAGCACCTTGTCAAGCTTTTTTTGAACATCCCTGTAACCGGGTATGGTTATCCTTAGCAAAAACCATACGATCAGGGCAAGCACGGGTATCTGCGCCACAAAGATAAGAGCAGTCCCGGGATCTATGGTAAAAGCCATCACTGTCGCTCCCGCTATCACAAAAGGAGACCTTAGCAAAAGCCTCAAAAACAGATTGACTCCCGAAGTGACTTGGTTCATGTCATTGGTCATCCTTGTGATAAGAGTTGCGCTCCCCACCCCGTCGATGCTTTCAGAGGACAGTCTGAGAACATGTGAAAACAGGGCTCTCTTGACATCATTCGCAAAAAAAACAGCCGCCCTTGCAGCAAAATACTGCGCAGTAACGGCTATAACGACATTTATTACGGCGATCCCCGCAAGGACCGCACCCATAGACAAAATAAAGCCATCATCTCCCCCGTCTATACCGCGGTCGATGATAGCTGTCATGACAATAGGAACAAAAAGCTCCAGCGTCGCCTCTGTAAGCTTGAAAAGCGGCGCCAAAACAGCTTCCCTGATATATGGTCTTAAAAATCTCAAAAGATATCTCATTCTGTATCCCTAACAGCTCCAGACTTTTTTATACCGGACAGCCTGCCGTCTCCTGCGCGGCTATGATGTCTCTGATCGCCTGATAAAGCGACGGCTTTAATTTTTCCAGAGTGACCGGCACCCCGTGCAGTATCACCTGATAACAGCATCCGCCTACCATCTCAACTATCATGAACAGCATCAGATCCGGATCCCTAAAATGCCTTCCGGAATTCTCTATCAGCCTGTGGTAGCCGTCGATAAAATTCATCTGCATGCTGCCTTCATCATCAATCGATATCTGATGAAAGGCTCCCCAGCTCAGGTTCTTGGTTATGAATCTTAAAAGAACCGGTTCTCTCTCCATACGGTCAAGTATCACATCTACCAGCGATATTATCGCATCCTCCAGATCATCTCCTCCGACCTTGTCGATGGAAAAGCCGGATTCTGCCACGGCCTGCATCAGGATCTGTGTTGCCTTGGCAGCGATCAGCTTGTCGCGAAGGTCGAATTTATCCTTGAAATACAGATAAAAAGTCCCCTTCGCGACCTCAGCCTCTTCTGCAATATCAGAAATAGATGTCTGCTTGACGCCCTTGGTGTTGAACAGATGATATGCCGCTCCAAACAGTGCTTCCCTTTTTTTCTTTTTATTCTCATCAAGCTTACCCATTACGGCACCTCAACAGTTTTCATCGTTTTCCATCTCACCAAACAATACAGACTTTTTGTGTATATTTCTGTCAATCTTCTGCCGTAACTGCCTCGGTCTCTATGATAAACTTGACCTCTCCATCCATATCAGCTGACGCTCCGGCATAGCTTTTGTACTCCTTGCCCGCATCAACTATTTCTTCAAGCCTTTCCACGAGATCCTTTATATCATCATGATAGAAATCAAGAAGCTTGTCAACAGCTTTTTTACGGAATTTTGTAAATCCGTCCTCGAGCTCTTTTGCCCCGCTGAAAAGCTGCTTTGTTCCGTCCTTAAGATCACCGGCACCCTTTACTACCTCATCGGTTGCCTTGTCAAGCTCATTTGCACCGTTGCCGAGCGTTGTCATCCCGTCACCGAGCTTTTGGACCGTGTCCTTCATGACCTTGCCAGCGCTTTTTAGCGCCTTGCAGCCGGCGATCAGCTTTTTGTCATTGGCAGAAAGCTTCTCCGCTCCCGCATTCAGCGCCTGTACTCCTGCAAGTAACAGCGGTATCGAAGTGGATATCTTCTCAATGCTTGCCTTCAAAAGCTGTACGGTGCTGTTGTTGGAAAGAGCAGCAAGCCCCGTGCCGAGCTTTGTCACTCCGGCAGAAACAGCCGTTGCTCCCGCGCCAAGCTCTCCTGTCGTCGCAGTCGCGCTTATCAGCTTGTCTATGCCGTCTTTTTGCGCTGCTGAAACTGTCTTCAATCCCTCTATCGCCTTTTTTTCTCCGGCAGTAGTCTGTTCGAGAGTAGCTATGGCGGCATCAAGTCCCGATGCACCCGCAGTCCTTGCTGCTTTCAACTCTTCAAGAAGCTTTTCATTGGCGGCAAGAGCCGTTTCAAGACCTGTAACTGCGGTATCATTGTTTGAATAGCTGCTCTTCAGATCTTCAAGTCCTTTATTGACTGTACCGATACCGGTCGCCACAGACTCCGCTCCGGCAGAAAGCTTTTTCATGTCATCGGTATTTACGGCTGCCGCTATACCCTGTGAGAAGGATTCGATCCCCTTGGTAAGAAGTGAGATCTGGGAGGGATCAAAAGCGGAAAGGCTCCCTGATATCGTCTTTATTCCGGCAGTCAGCTGTCCTGCTCCCTCTACATAAGCCTTTGTGCCATCAGCGAGATCATCAGCCCCTTTTATGTACTTACCTACTCCCTCTTTAAGCTTTGGCGCATTGGATGCAAGCTCTCTTATGCCGGCAGTCAGCTTTTTCACACCCTCATCCGCGTATTTCTTCAAGCCATCCTGCAGCTTGCCGGAGCCCTTATCAAGCTTCTTAACACCTTTCTTAAGCTCACCTGTCCCGTCTGCAAGCTTGCCGACAGCCTCGTCTATGTCATCGATCTTATCATCGATTTTTTCAAGATCAA
>JAGBOK010000077.1 GCA_017633905.1 Eubacterium sp.
AGTGCCGTGAATATGAGAGGACAGGTATCCCGATAAACGCGGACATCAGTTCACAGCTTATTATAAACATATTTGAGCACAACACTCCTTTGCATGACGGAGCCGTGCTGCTGAGGGATGACAAGATAATATCAGCGACCTGCTATCTGCCGTTATCGAACAATCTGAGTGTCAGCAAGGAGCTTGGGACCAGACACAGAGCCGGTCTTGGGATAAGCGAGGTGTCTGATTCGCTGACTATCATTGTTTCCGAGGAGACGGGCGCAGTATCACTTGCCAAGGACGGGAAGCTGTATCACAGAGTTGATGCTGACACGCTCACACTCAGACTAAAGGAAGCTGCCAAGCACGGAGAGACATCCAAGGCGCACTGGTGGCAGTTCAGAAAAAAAAGACGCATGATTGCTGCCGAAGAAAATTCGGACTCCCATGTTGATGAGGAGGTGAGCAGCAAATGAAAGATTTTTTGAAGAAGGTTTTTACAAATAATATCGGCTGGAAAATATTGGCTGTGCTCGCAGCGTGTATTTTCTGGATAATCGCCGTAAATATCATAGATCCCGTTACCAAGAGGACATTTGAGGATATACCTGTAGAGGTGCTGAATGAATCAGCCATTACATCGTCTGATCAGGTGTATGAGATAAAAAGCGGTGACAGGGTAAACGTGACCATCACATCCAAGAGAAGCCTTGTTGAAAGGCTCCATGCCGCCGACTTTACCGCGACTGCGGATCTTGCGGAAATGTCTTCTGTAAATGCGGTCAGGATACAGGTCAAGTTGGACAGAAATACCGATGTGGATTATGAGCTTGACTGGAACAATGCGGTAATGAAGTTAAAGCTTGAAGCAAGAGTCACATCAAAATTCAAGGTACAGGTCATATCAGAGGGAGAGCTTGGCGAGGGCTATGTGCTCGGTGATGTTATCGCAAAGCCGAATATAATAGAAGTTTCGGGCGGAGAGTCCAAGATGAAAAAAATAGATCATGTCTCTGCCACTGTACAGCTAAACGGTGAGACCGAGGAGTTTGTTACCAAGGCTCAGCCCATGGCGTATGACAGCTCGGGAGATCTCGTTGATGCCACCAAGCTCACATTCTCCGAAAAAGAGGTCAGGCTTAGCGTAGGTGTCAGAAGGACAATGGCTGTTCCGATAGAGATAACGACGGTCGGAGTGCCTGCGGACGGCTATCATCTGGTACAGACTGACAGACAGCCCGAATCAGTCACCGTGTCTGCTTATGACTCATCAAAGCTCACCAGTGATCTGAAGATAAAGCTTGAGATAGACATAGACGGCGCCACTGCGGATGTCGAAAAAGAGGTGGATATAAGCAGCTATCTTGGTGATGATTATGTGATAGAGGATGAAAACAAGGTCGTTTCCATCAGATGTGAAATATCAAGAAGCGGAGAGAGGAACCTCTATATCACATACGCTGATCTGGAAGTAAATGGTGTAAAGGACAAGTATTCGCTGTCATTTTTGGATCAGGAGGCAAGATACAGCATAGAGCTGTCGGGATCCAATGAGAAGCTGACAAATATTGAAGTAAAGGATCTCGGAGCTTATATAGATGTAACGAATCTGGATGAAGGCACTCACAATGTAGCCGTGATGTTTGATCCTCCGGATGGAGTCCGTATCATGAATTCAGTCTCCGTTGATGTTCTCATAAGCAGGATAGAGACTGATGCCACGGAAGAGCCTGAGGAGGAAGAAGAGCCGGAGCCGGAGCCCGAGACTACGGAAGAGCCTCAGGAGACTCCTTTTGAAGAAGAACTGTAGACGGCTGAAAGCTGTCACTCCACTACATAAGGGATTCAGCCGCGAAGCGGCAGTAGAGCACGGAGCGTAGCGAAGTGCGGGAATCCCGCATGTGGAGAGTGACAGCCGTGAATAGTAACGTTTTTATCAGGTATCATAGAGGAATTGATCCGTGTTTTTTCTCTATCCGGTCTATCGGATGCTTGCAGGCGCACATAAGAAGATCGGCGTATATGCGTTCTCTGGTAGCCTCCGGTCGTATGACCTCATCGACATAGCCGTTTATGACAGCGGTCTGGGGATTCATGAATTTAACATTGTACTCATCTATTTTTTCCTGTCTGTAGGCGGCTCTTTCCTCCGGTTCAAGTGACTTCATCTGTCTTCCGTAGAGGATGTCGGCAGCGCCTTCTGCTCCCATGACAGCGATCTCGGCGCCCGGCCATGCGTATACAAAATCCGCTCTTAAATGCTTGGAACTCATGGCTATGTACGCGCCGCCGTATGCTTTTCTGAGTATCACGTTGATCTTGGTCGTTGTGGCTTCCGAATATGCATAGAGTACCTTGGCGCCATGACGGATTATTCCCTTGTGTTCCTGATCCCTGCCGGGGAGAAATCCCGGTACGTCCGTCAGGGTGATCATCGGAATGTCATACGAATCACAATATCTGATAAATCTTGCCAGCTTGTCAGATGAATCACAGTCAAGGACTCCTGCCAGATATTTGGGCTGGTTGGAGAGTATCCCCACGGTTATCCCCTTGATCTTTGCGAAGCCTATGACAACATTTTTTGCGAATTCCTCCTGTACCTCCAAAAAAGAATCCCTGTCAACTATTCCGTATATCACGTCATGTATATCATAGCTCTGATTGCTGTGTTCGGGCAGTATATGGGCAAGTGATTCATTGAAGGATATATCCGAGGTATAGTTTATCTTCTGATCCGGGATCAGAGCAGGGTTTTTGTCCTTATAGCACGGTGGGATTATCCCTATCAGCTGTCTCACCTTCTGAAAGCAAGAGTTTTCATCCTTCATGTGGAAATGGGCAACTCCGCTTGTCTGTGAGTGTACGGCGGCACCTCCGAGCTCATTTGCCGTGATCTCCTCATTGGTGACATTTTTTACTACCTTTGGACCGGTAACAAACATCTGTGATATATCGTCGATAACAAAAATAAAGTCAGTGATCCCCGGTGAGTAGACTGCGCCTCCGGCACACGGACCGGCAATAATTGAGATCTGCGGGATGTAGCCGGAAGCCATAGTGTTATAATAGAATATTTCACCGTAGCCTGCCAGGGCATTGATCCCCTCCTGTATCCTCGCGCCGCCGGAGTCGTTGATGCCTATGATGGGGCAGCGGTTTTCGATGGCAAGCTTTATCGTGTTTGCGATCTTGAAGCCGTGCTGCTTGCCAAGAGTCCCTCCTATCACCGTAAAGTCCTGGGCATATATCATAACACGCTGTCCGCCCACGGTACCATAGCCGGTGATAACACCGTCATAGGGGAACTGTCCTTTTTTTATGTTGAAAGCATCTTCAAGGTTTTTGATCCCGGAACCGATCTCTCTGAATGAGTCCTGATCGAGTATCCTGCATATTCGCTCCAAAGCATGAAGCTTTCCCTGTTTGTGCTGCTTCTCCATATCATATTTCATTGCCTGACCCTCCTTTTGATTATACAGTATAGCAATTGTACCAAAAAATGTCAAATATCTTGACTAAATCAGCAACAGGGTGTAAAATACTATGAATTGTGATGTGACAGCCGTAGAGAGTAACGGATTGTGTGATAATAGGAGTTTTGTGTCATGAAGCAGAAGATCAAAAATCTGAAAAAATACAAGTTTTTGCTGCGCGAGCTCGTAAAAAAAACCATCAAGCTCAGATACAGAAGGTCTTATCTCGGGATCCTCTGGACTCTGATCGAGCCTCTGCTTACCATGATAGTACTGACCATCGTGTTTGGGCAGCTTTTGGGCAGAGACAGCACGGATCCCGCATTTAAAGGGGTTCCGTTTCCGATCTATGTATTGTCGGGAAGACTGTTGTACAGCTTTTTCTCATCATCTACCAATGGGGCGATGAAGAGCATCAGGAACAACTCATCAATGATAAAAAAAGTATATGTTCCCAAATACATATACCCGCTTTCCGGGGTGATAGCAAATTTTCTTATTTTTGTGATCTCCCTGATAGTTCTGGTCGGTGTCATGAGCTTTTTTATGATAAATGGAGAGTACAGGGCGCCGATAAACGGATATATGATACTGAGTGTTATACCTCTCATCAACCTCTTTTTGATGGGTACCGGAGTGGGGATACTTCTTTCGGTGATGGATGTTTTTTTCAGGGATATGGAATATCTGTGGAGCGTGCTTTTGATGCTTATCATGTACTGCTCGGCGATATTTTATTTCCCCGGACGTCTTGGCGAAGATGCAGTGCTCCTGTTAAAATGCAATCCTTTGTTTGGGATCATTTATAATTTCAGGGTGGCTTTGTTCGGACATCCCTTTGACGGGGTGCTGATGCTCTATACCTGGGGATTTACGATAGTTATATTTTTGATCGGGATATACGCGTTTTACCGCAAGCAGGACAAATTTATACTGTACATTTAGGAGACTGAAAATGGCAAAGGATACAGCCCTGAAGCTCGACCATGTGAGTATGAGATTCAATTTAAGCTCCGAGAAGGTCGATAATATAAAAGAATAT
The DNA here is from genome assembly GCA_017633905.1 of Eubacterium sp. Taxonomy (GTDB): domain Bacteria; phylum Bacillota; class Clostridia; order Lachnospirales; family Lachnospiraceae; genus Eubacterium_F. Next base: position 4,501 of record JAGBOK010000077.1, read on the forward strand.
ATAATAAAGCTTGTAAAGAACGAGCTGATGTTCCAGGAATTCTGGGCGCTGAGGGACATCTCCTTTGAGGTAAAAAAAGGGGAGAGGGTCGGGATTCTCGGGATGAACGGAGCGGGAAAGTCTACTCTTTTGAAGATCATAGCGGGTGTTATGAAGCCCTCTGAGGGAAGACTTAAAGTCAATGGAAAGATAGCTCCCCTGCTTGAACTCGGAGCAGGCTTTGACAAGCAATACACGGGCGCTGAAAACATATATCTGTACGGCGCCATGCTCGGGTATACCAAGGGATTTATAGATGAAAAGTTCAGGGATATCGTAAAGTTTTCAGAGCTCGGGGACTTCATAAATGTTCCCATCAAGAATTACAGCTCGGGAATGAAGGCGAGACTCGGGTTTTCCGTTGCGACGGTCGTAGAGCCTGAGATCCTGATACTGGATGAGGTACTGAGCGTTGGTGACGCGAGGTTCAGAAGAAAATGCGAGAGAAGACTGAGAAGCATGTTTGACAGGGGAGTCACGGTGCTTTTTGTCTCGCACTCGACCAACCAGATACTTCGCATGTGCGACTGGGGGATACTACTTGATGGAGGCAGGCTGATCGCAAATGGGAGCGCAGAGGATGTCGTCAGATTCTATGAGGCAAAGCTGACGGAGATAGATGAACAGGAGGATAAATAATGAAGAAGGTAATCACATATGGAACTTTTGATCTGTTCCATGTAGGACATGTAAATCTTTTGAGAAGAGCCAAGGCTTTGGGAGACTACCTGATAGTGGTGGTATCATCGGATGAATTCAATGCCGGCAAGGGTAAGTCCGCATATTACAGCTTCGAGGACAGAAAGAGGATACTTGAAGTCTGCAGATATGTTGACGAGGTGCTGCCTGAATACACATGGGAGCAAAAGATTGATGATGTGGTAAATAACAATGTCGATATTTTTGTGATGGGAGACGACTGGAAGGGCAAGTTTGATTTCCTGAAGGACTACTGCGAGGTTGTGTATCTCCCGAGGACGGAAGGGATCTCAACCACCAAGATAAAGGATGACTTAAAGTGAATATAAAGTTCATTGCCTACAGGGTATTTGGTCTTATTTTCAGGCTTTGCAGGGTTTTTCCCGTCGATGGGAACAAGACTTTTCTTATCGCGACTCACGATGACGGACCGGAGGGCAACATAGCGCTTGCGGCTTCGGCGATCAAAAGAAAAGCTCCGGGAATGCGCTTTGTAAAATATACAAGAAAAGACAGGATGGGGCTGATCTCGTTTTTTATTGTCAAGGCGTATCATCTGGCGACCTCAGGGATAGTGTTGCTTGACAATGAATTTCTGCCCATGGCATATACGCCCTTTTCAAAAAAAACCACTGTTATCCAGCTCTGGCACGGTACGGGAACCATCAAAAAATTCGGACTTGATGCCGAGAATGAAAAAATAGCTAAGCTCGCAAAGGCGGGCAATCAGAGGATAGACCACCTGATAGTAGGCGGAGAAAGAACCAAAAGACAATATGCCTCCGCCTTTGGGATCGCTCCGGATCACATAAGGATGACAGGGCTCCCGAGAACTGATCTTTTGCTTGATGAGGAATATATCGTCAGGAGAAAAAAAGCGTTCCTAAAATGGATGGGGAAAAAAATAAAAGATCCGGAAAAATATCGTTATATACTGTATGCTCCGACGTTCAGGGATGCCGAGACGTCATCACCCGGACTTATGATAGGTTCGGATTTTTTGGACGGGCTCGCGGATGATGTAATACTTCTTCTCAGATTCCATCCGTTTGTGGCAGACGCTTTTTCTGCGGAGTTTAAGAAAAGGGGCGATAGCGGACGGGTAGTTGATGTATCGCATTTTAACGGTGTTACGACACTCATGTCCGCGGCGGATATCCTGATCACGGACTATTCCTCGATTACATTTGAATACGCCCTGCTTGGCAGACCCATGATCTTTTACGCTTATGATCTTGATGACTTTGAAGCGAACGGGCGTGATTTCTATGAGCCGTATGAGGAGTTTGTTCCGGGACCCGTGGTGAGAACGGAGGGAGAGCTCTCTGAGCTTGCCGGCAGGCTTCTTTCCGGTGATGAGGAAGCTTTTGACCGGGACAAAACGGCTTTGTTCATAAAGGACAATTATCATAAGATTGACGGACATGCCTCGGAGAGAGTTGCCGCACTGGCTCTCAAAAAAATCAGGCGTGAATGAAATAATAACAATAAACACTTGCGATAACACTTCTGATATGATAGAATGGGAGCGATGCTTAAAGTAACAGAGAAGGAGACGAAGATGTCAAGGTTGATGAAGAGAAAACTCAGTTTTGTTTTTATTTTTGCGCAGCTTTTATTTTCTGTCGGACTGTGCATGCTGTTGATGTATGTCGGATTTATTCCTGACAGATATGTGGTGATTGCTGTTATACTGTGTGTTGTCCTGATGATATATCAGGTGTTGTCGCAGATAGCCAATTCAAGCTTTGTCATAGGCAGGGTGCTGTGCGTCTGTTTCTGTGCCATATTCTCGCTTGGCGGATACTATCTGTATGACACCTATCATGCGATGGCACAGATATCGGGAGCAAATACCAAGATCGATGTCATTTCATATTATGTAATGGCGAATGACCCCGCGCAGAGCCTTATGGATGCCAAGGACTATTCCTTCGGTATACTGTCCGTCATAGACAGGGAGAACACGGACAAGGCTATGGCAGAGGCAAGGAGCGAGGTAGGACAGGATATCCATACTGTTGAGTTTCAGGATTCCACCACCATGGTCGACGCTCTCTATGCCGGAGAGATACAGGTAGCGGTCTTCAATCAGGGCTTTGTAAATACGGTCGAGGATCAGTACAAGACCTTCAAAAAGGATACAAGACAATTGATCCAGCACGAGATAGAGACCAAGATCGAGGAGGAGGAAGTAGAAGAAGAG
>JAGBOK010000078.1 GCA_017633905.1 Eubacterium sp.
CTTCTTCTGATCTCCGCATTCAGAAACATGATCAGAAAAAAAGCAAAGATCAGAGCCGCAACAGATATGATTATGTTTATCTTCAGTCTTTTCTTGCGCTCTTCGTCATTTCTCTTGTCATTTCTGTTATCGTTCTTGTTGTTGTATTCCATCTTATTATATTCTCCCAAATTAAAAAAATTTTTTAAATACAATATTCAACTCATCACAAACAGTAATAGTATAGTAGATAATATTAAAAAACGCAAGTAAAATCATGCAGATTTAGTTGCTATCTTAAAAAATATCAAGAAAACTGATTAAATTTAATCATTCCATTTTATGTTTTTATGTGTTAAGATACAATCATAAAAAACATCAATTTTGATGTTTTTTAACATTAGTGCTCACTACTGCAAGATACAGTTACTTTGTAACAGAAAGGGAGGGACAGCGATGAAAGGATATGAAAAATATGAACCGCCTTACTTTATGCCGCCCGAGGTGACATATGACTGGGTAAAGAAAAATGAAATAACGAAACCACCGGTATGGTGTTCCGTTGACTTAAGAGACGGCAACCAGGCTCTTATTGAACCGATGAGCCTGCAGGAGAAACTTGACTATTTCGACCTTCTGGTAGAGGTGGGCTTCAAGGAAATAGAGGTCGGATTCCCTGCCGCATCTGATACCGAGTATGAATTCATGCGCGCCCTCATTGACCAAAACAAGATACCTGATGACGTTACGGTACAGGTGCTTACACAGGCAAGGGAGCACATCATACGAAAGACCTTTGAAGCAGTCAAGGGTGCTCCGTGCGCAGTAGTTCATTTATACAACTCTACTTCTGTCGCACAGAGAGAGCAGGTATTCAAAAAAGATAAAGACGAAATTAAGAAAATAGCCGTTGATGGGGCAATTCTTTTGAAAGAGCTGGCTGATGAGACTGAGGGGAATTTCAGATTTGAGTACTCCCCGGAGAGCTTTCCCGGCACTGAGGTCGAGTATGCTGTTGAGGTCTGCAACGCGGTTCTCGATGTGTGGAAGCCGACTCCTGACTGGAAGGTGATAATAAATATCCCGACCACGGTAGAGAACGCAATGCCTCATGTATTTGCATGCCAGCTTGAATATGTTCACAAGAATCTCAAATACCGCGACGGGGTCGTACTGTCCCTTCATCCTCACAATGACAGAGGCGAGGGCGTTGCGACCGCCGAACTCGGTGTACTCGCAGGCGCCGACAGGATCGAGGGAACTTTATTCGGCAATGGAGAGCGCACCGGAAATGTCGATATCGTTACGATCGCCATGAATATGTTCTCACACGGATACGATCCCGGACTTGATTTTTCAAATATGATGAGCATTCGCAAAAGATACGAATCCTATACAAGAATGAGCGTACCGCCCAGACAGCCATACGCCGGAGACCTCGTATTCACGGCATTCTCAGGCTCTCATCAGGATGCCATAGCCAAGGGGATGCAGTGGAGAGAAGACGGCAAGACCGATATGTGGACTGTCCCGTATCTTCCGGTGGATCCCAAGGATGTCGGCAGAACTTATGATTCCGATGTCATCCGCATCAATTCCCAGTCGGGCAAGGGAGGCGTCAACTACACTCTCAAACAAAACTTCGGCATCACGCTGCCTGAGGCTATGCGCGAGGAGGTCGGGTATCTGATGAAAAGGGTATCCGATGAGGAGCACAAGGAGCTCTCCCCACAGTGGATCTATGATATTTTTGCGGACAACTATATCAATCCGACACCGGTCTTTCAGATCAATGAATGCCACTTCCGTCAGGTAGACGGCATCATGGCATCGGTGACAATAACCTGCGGAGACAAGGACAGGATCGTCGATGCGGTCGGAAACGGACGTCTCGATGCCGTGAGCAATACGATCAAGCAGTTCTTTGACATCAGCTACCAGCTTTCAAGCTATGAGGAGCATGCGCTGACCAAGGGATCATCATCCAAGGCGATCGCATATGTCAGCATCACCTGTGACGGTGAAGTATTCTGGGGCGTCGGGATTCATGAGGATATCATCACTGCCTCCATCCACGCGCTGACCGTCTGCGTCAACAAGCTTCCCGCAGTGCTCAACAACGAAGAATTGAGGGATGACCGCCTGATCCAGATGATGAACTACATACAGGAGAATTACCGTTCCTGCACACTCGAGGACATGGCTACCTATATGCATCTGTCCGAGCCGTATATCAGCAAATACATACATGACAAAAGCGGTAAAACATTTAAAGAGGTTTTAACTACTATCAGATTAAAAAAAGCGAGAACCATCTTAAAGAACGGCACTATGAATGTAGAAAATGTTGCATTGTCAGTCGGATATCCAAATGTAGAGCATTTTAACCGGGTATTCAGAAAAAAATACAATATGACTCCGGTGCAATACCGCAACGACCAAAAGAAATAAAGGGATACAAAATGTACAAAAACAGACTCCGCCCTGCCCTTATCTACTACAGAGATCTGACGGAAGGCAAGGTAGAACAGGACAGGGCGATGATCGAAATGGAAAGGCTTTTAATTCAGATCAGCTTTTTTCAGCATGAGAGACTGATCCATCTGATAGTTACCGTTTTGTTCGGTCTGGCGACCGTCATTACAATACCGGCGTATCTCATGCTTGCGGAATACTCGCTTCTATTGTTGGGAGCGCTGTTTATCGTGCTTTTAATACCTTATGTGGTACACTATTTTCACCTTGAAAACGGTGTACAGGAGCTGTATCTGCACTACAACAGACTGGAGCTCATGGCTCACCCTGATTATAAAAAGATATATTAAGGATACACTGATCAACTCAGTGTATCCTTTAATTCTCCGGCAGGTGTGCATATATGCGAGACGGAAATCTTATGTGAGACGGAAAAGTGGCATAGTCACTCTGAATGCTTTTTGTTGTAAAAGAACATCCAGACTGCCATCGAGGTTATGATCAGATAACCAATGATACTGTAATGATCCGGTGTCTGAGAGAATATAAAGTATCCGAATGCCGTCGAAAAAATCAACTGGGTATAGTCAAAGACCGATATTTCCTTTGCCGGCGCATGGTAGTAGGCAGCAGTGATCGTGAACTGCCCTCCTGCCGCTGACACTCCGCACAGCAACAGCATCACAAACTGATAAAGACTCGGAGTGACAAAGTTGATCACCATAAACGGCACACATAAGATACATGAGAATGCCGAGAAAAACAAAACCACAAATGAACTGTTCACCCCGAGCGAGCCTGCTTTTCTCAGAAACGAATATGCGAGTCCAGCCCCCACCCCTCCGAGCAGACCGATCGCGGCAGGGACAAAGTCCATGCTTGAAAATGACGGTTTAACCACAAACATACCGCCTAAAAATGCGATAAATACGGCTAATCCCTGCGAAAATGTAAATTTTTCTTTTAATATAAAATATGATCCCACGACTGCAAAAAACGGAGACATCTTGTTCAAAATAGAGGCGTCGGACAATAGCAGATGGTCTACGGCATAGAAATTACAGAATATCCCTATGCTTCCAAATGCCGCCCTCATTATTATCGGGAACCATGCCCTCTCCGGTATATGGATCTTTTCCCCTGATCTTACCAGCATGCTCCCCGCTATAAAAAACGCTACTATATTTCTAAAAAAAGCTTTCTCAACACTCGGTATATCTCCTGCCAATCTGATAAACACTGCCATCAATGCAAAAAAGAATGCCGACAGTATCAGATACAGCACTCCCAAATGATATTTCCTGTTCATCCCCTACTGACCCACCTTCCACTTGCTCCGCACGGCAGCACCGGTCTGTCTCCCATTATCTCCGCTCTCACGGGAAGCCCGATCTCATCTGCTTCCGTATGTCCCCCATGTACTGATGTGACAGCAAGATCAAGCATATATTTGAGCACAGCCGGCTGCAGACCCGTCGTATATGAGTTGATCAAAAAGAAATCAGCGCTGTCACTAAGCAGCTCCGAACACAGCGATATAAGCTCAAATACGTTTTCCTCGATCTTCCATATCTCGCCTGATGGTCCCCTTCCGTACGAGGGAGGATCCATAATGATCCCGTCATATCTGTTGCCTCTTCTGATCTCCCTTTTTACAAACTTGACACAGTCGTCTACGAGATATCTGATATGAGCTTTTCCAAGACCTGAGACAGCAGCATTCTCCTTTGCCCACTGTACCATCCCCTTTGCCGCGTCCACATGCACAACCTCTGCTCCCGCCGCGGCGCAGGCGACAGTGGCTCCCCCGGTATATGCAAACAGGTTCAACACCTTAAAACCTTTTGACCTGAGGATCCTGTCATACATCCACTCCCAATTGACAGCCTGCTCCGGGAATACACCTGTGTGCTTGAACAAAAACGGCTTTAAGTTGAATGAAAGCCTGTAGCTGTTCCCGGTCTGACCAAGCCTGTATCCTATCCGCCACTGCTCCGGAAGGTCTATGAAGTCCCAATATCCTCCGCCCTTGCTGCTTCTGTGGTAATGGGCGTTTTTCTGCTTCCACTCGTGAGCTTTGTGTCCGGTCTCCCATATTACCTGCGGATCAGGACGAACCAGGATATAATCCCCCCATCTCTCCAGCTTCTCTCCGGAAGAAGTATCTATCACCTCGTATTCATCCCATCCATCCGCAAGCCACATTTTTTCTCTCCTCATCACATATCATGGCAGTTTCATACATTGATCTGGGCTTTCATGCCAAGAAGCTCTTTGTTTTTGTCAAGAACGGGGCGTACCACGTTCTCTATGTACTCCTTTACCTGTGAAGGAGCTCTGCCCACATACTCTGATGGCTCCATGGCAGCCCGCAGCTCATCTATCGTCATGGGGAAATCATCATCTTCCGCTATCAGCTCCAGAAGATTGTTGTCAAGACCTTCCCTTTTTACGTTGTTCCCTGCCTCCATGGAAAGCTCCCTGATCTTTTCATGGAGCTGCTGTCTGTCGCCTCCTGCCTTGGTCGCATCCATCATGATATTTTCCGTAGCCATGAACGGCAGCTCAGCCATCAGATGCTTGTTTATCACCTTGTCATAAACAACAAGACCATCTACGACATTCATACACAGATCAAGTATTCCGTCTGTAGCTAAAAATGCCTCGGCAATGGAAAGCCTCTTGTTTGCAGAATCGTCAAGAGTCCTTTCAAACCACTGTGTTGCTGAGGTTATAGCAGGATTTAACGCATCGATCATCACATATCTTGACAGCGACGCGATCCTTTCAGAACGCATGGGATTTCTCTTGTACGCCATAGCTGACGATCCGATCTGTCCCTTCTCAAACGGCTCCTCGATCTCTTTGAGATGCTGCAATAGCCTGATATCATTGGAGAACTTGTGCGCAGATGCAGCTATCCCCGCAAGGATATTTGCGACTCTTGTATCTACCTTGCGTGAATATGTCTGTCCGGATACCGGATAGCAGGCATCAAATCCCATTTTTTTTGCGATCAGCTCATCAGCCTGTCTGCATTTATCCTCATCTCCGTCAAAAAGCTCAAGAAATGAAGCCTGGGTACCGGTCGTTCCCTTGGATCCGAGAAGCTTTAGGCTTGATACGACATAATCAAGATCTTCAAGATCCATCATCAGCTCCTGTATCCACAGCGTCGCCCTCTTCCCCACGGTAGTAGGCTGTGCCGGCTGGAAATGAGTGAACGCGAGAGTCGGAAGCTCCCTGTATTTCATCGCAAATGAGCTCAGTTCATCGATAACGTTGATAAGCTTTTTCCTGATGAGCAAAAGCCCCTCTCTCATGATAATGATATCCGTGTTGTCACCAACATAACAGGATGTGGCACCAAGATGTATGATTCCCGCAGCCTTCGGACACTGCTTTCCATAGGCATATACATGGCTCATAACGTCATGGCGCACGACCTTCTCGCGCTCCTTCGCAACATCATAATTGATGTCATCCACATGGCTTTTCAGCTCATCGATCTGCTCATCCGTGATTCTTGGATTCCCCTCGGAATCAGTCAGGCCAAGCTCTTTTTCCGTCTCAGCCAGTGCGATCCAAAGCTTTCTCCATGTACCAAACTTCATGTCCTGTGAAAAAATATACTGCATTTCCCTGCTTGCGTACCTCTCTGAGAGAGGACTGATAAAACCGTCTGTACTCATTTTTCTCTCCTTATTATCCTGCCATTTGCTGTTACTGCGGTACCGTCTCGCCGTGCATCAGTCTGCTCCTCAGGATCCTTACCACTGATGCATCAATCCTTTCTACGGGCATATTTCCCGTATTTACCTGGATCCGCAATGCCTGTATGGCTCTTTTTTTATCTCTGGGCTGATATATAATATCACACCCTGCCTTTACAGCCTCTACTGCCATGTATCCGTCAGGATCCTCGGGATATCTCGTCCTAAGGTACTGTATCAGCAGCGGAGGTGTATACACAACTCCGTCAAAGCCAAGCTCCGTCCTGAGCATTGATGTCACTATATCATAGGACAAAAATGCCGATGTGATCATTGCGGAGATCTTGGGATATGCCGCGGGGCTCATCATGATCCGGTCAGTTCCCGCAGCAAGGATATCCGAATAGTTTTCAGATATAAAATCCCTCACCGTGATCAATGAATCACTGATCTGCGGCACTGTCCCGTTTTTATCATCCGGGATCTTTCCATCACCGGGAAAGTACTTTGGTATCCTGCTTATATTCTCATATCCGACTACCATAAAGCTTAGCTTCTCGTCGAGTGAAAGTCCCGATGTGATCTGCTGTGCCTTCTCCATCGCTTCATCAAAGGAAACATTGACGGCATCGGGACTGACAGCTCCTCCCGTCACAGTTCCGGACACCTCAGAGGTATGCCCTGTCTCCGGTAAAGGGACGGTTCCTTCATGACTGTCCGTACAGCCTGTCACGAACAGGCACAGTGCCATTATTAAAAAAATAAATCTTCTCATAATAATTCCTGATTTGATATTTCGCCAGTTCTCCGTTATTATTTTTCTATACATTTTTCTATCTATTCTTGTTGAGCTTGTTGTATAGCTCCGTGATGTTGTCAGCTCTTGAGCCCATATTTATCAGTATCCTGTCAGCAAGAACTATATTAACCATTGACTCCACAACCACTACCGCTCTTGCTGCGACCAGCGGGTCGTGTCTGCCCCGCACTGATACAGTGATCTCATTCCCTTGTCTGTCATAAGCGCTCTGTTCTTTGCTGATCGACGGAGTAGGCTTGAAGGCTGCTCTGAGCACTATATCATCTCCCGTGCTTATGCCTCCGAGTATGCCTCCCGCATTGTTTCGGTGTATATCATTGTTCGTAAAACCGCTCATTTCCGCTACCTCAAATCCGGCACCGAACTCAACTCCCTTTACTGCTCCGATAGAAAAAACGGCTTGACCCAACAGCGCATCCAGCTTGCTAAATACCGGATCTCCAAGCCCGGCCGGCACTCCGGTAGTGATACACTCAACAATAGCGCCCGCGGAATCCCCCTCACTCATTTTCTCCTTCAGATATGCTTCTGCCGCCCGGGAAACTTCCGGATCAGGGATCCTCAAAGGGCTGCTTTCTATGAGTTTTTTATCCGGTATCCCGGATAAGCCGCACTCGCAGGAACCGATCTTTTTTACATAGGCAGTTGTGTTTATTCCCATGGGCTGCAAAAGCTTTTTTGCAACCACGCCTGCTGCCACTCTCGCAGCCGTTTCTCTCCCGGAAGACCTTCCTCCTCCCCTGTAATCCCTGAAACCGTATTTGTCATCATAGGTACGATCAGCATGTCCCGGTCTGTAGTATCCGGCGATATCCGAATAGTCAGAGGATCTTTGGGATGTATTTCTGATCACAAGCGATATGGGTGTTCCGGTGGTCTTTCCCTCAAATATTCCTGAGAGTATTTCTACCCTGTCTTCCTCGCTTCTTGGAGTGGCATAGCCGCTTTGTCCCGGGCGGCGCCTTGCCATATCCTCTGAAAAATCATCCTCTCCCAGCACAATACCTGCCGGACAGCCGTCGATAACTACCCCGAGACCTGCTCCGTGTGACTCCCCCCATGTGCTTATCCTGAATATCTCTCCAAACTGTGAACCAGCCATCTGCTCCTCCTTTATGCCGTATCGAAGGCTGTCCGAAAACTCCTTGCCTGACAGCCTGTCGGGACTTTTTGTCCGCAACAATGGTATTCTATAATCATGCTTGTTAAAAATCAACTATTTTTTTATTTTTTTTCATTTTCTATTTGTATTTTTCTGTTTTATATTGTATAATAAAACGAGCATAATTGAAAGGAGTTTTTTATGTTTAGTCAGTTTTTTGGAAATTATCTCGTGGAAAACCGGATAATCACCGCTGAGCAGTTCTCCTCATGTATGAGCTATATCAAGGCAAACAGGGTGAAGCTCGGTCTCATTGCCGAGAGCGAAGGGCTTCTCACCAGTTCACAGGTCATGGAACTCAATTATCTCCAGGTACAGTCTGATGAGCGTTTCGGCGACCTGGCAGTAAAGAAGGGATATCTGACCGAATCTGATGTAAACTATCTGCTCGGACTTCAGAGCAACCCGTATCTGCTTTTTGTACAGGCTCTTGATGAGAACGGGTGTATGACTCATGACGAGATTGACTACAACCTTACAGCCTTTCAGAAAGAAAATGATTATTCCAACTCTACAATGAAAGCTATCCGCGATTCCAATATCGAGGGTATGCTGCCGGCTTTTGTCGATATAAAGGACAAAAGGTATCTTGATCTGATCGGACTTACACTCAGGAACATCGTGCGTTTTATCAATACCTTTATCCGCATTTCACCCGGAGAGTTCATATCGGGAGCTACTCACAAATACGCTGCATATCAGCATACGATCGGTGATTATCAGATCGTTCTTGGCTTTACGGGCGAGAATGACGAGATACTGATGATGGCTGACGGATATGCCAAAGAAGAATTCGGGATCGTTGACGAGGACGCACTGGACTCCATCGCCGAGTTTACCAACTGTGTCAACGGGTTATATGCCGCTGAGCTCAGTTTCCAGAATATCACTCTGGATATGATGCCTCCGAAACTCTCTTTTGATGAAAAAATAGATGTCAGCGGAGAGTATTATTCTCTTCCTGTCTATCTGGAGGGGAAGGAGTGTCACCTCATTATCAAGTTTGACTGACGAGAGCGGTATTTCCTTAGTAAAAATAGTAGTGTGGGATCGTTGTATGTGAATTTTAATACAATCGGAGGAACGTTTACAATGGCAAGGATTTTAATAGTCGATGATTCGAGAACTTCACGCCGGATGCTGACCAACATACTTCAGAAGTTCGGACACGAGGTCGTCGGCGAAGCTAAAAACGGCGAAGAGGGGGTTGAAAAATACAAGGAGCTCAAACCCGATATCGTAACTCTCGATATCACCATGCCCGTATTGGATGGTTTGGGCGCGCTCGACGGCATCATAGAGGCTGACCCCGATGCCAATGTCATCATGGTCACGGCTGCGGGACAAAAGGAGAAAATGGTCGAAGCCATCAAAAGAGGCGCTCTTGAATTCATGCAGAAGCCTTTTGATCCGGAACAGATCCAGTCGATCATCGAATCTATTCTTTCAAGCATCTGAGACCATCATTACAGTCAACTCAAAAAGGGAAGCAGCAGATCAAGTGCCGCTTCCCTCTTTTTTCCATGGTGTCAGATCCACCTTCTTTTTTTTCAGAAAATCAAGCCATATCCACAACGACCACAGGGCAGCGCTCCCAGTGAGCAGATGATACAAAACAACTGAAATGACCTCCGGCATTACGGATGGCAGCCATGTGTTCAAAAACTTGATAAGAAACTGGGATATGAAAGGGATCATAAACATGAGTCCCCTCCTGCCCTCTGCATGTACCTTGCTCATGAGAAGAGTCGTTCCAAGCAGAATAAGTATGAATATAATATTGTCAAGGGTAAAAAGATACATATTACGGGTGGACAGACCGAGCACCTTCTCCCTGGTCTCCTCGGATCCTCCAAAAACCCCAAACTTCATCTGAAATCCTATCACAAGCGGCGCTCCGTAGACCAATACATAATTCCACACGGAATAAGCCATGCCAAAGCCTACACCCACGGGAATACCGCGTTCCATACGCCTTTCGCGCATATTGGAAAGATATACCGCCCATACAAGCCCTAATGCCGTGAGAAGTGCATAGACGACAGCAATGATAAGCTGCTTGAGTACCGAACCGAATCCGTCATCAAAAAACCTGTACTGCATGATAACGGCTCCTACCCAGCCATAAGCCATAACATATATCCATGCTTCCCAGATATACCCTGCCACACCATATCCGGCAGTGAGCAAAAGTCCCTTTACATTCAGTTCCCTGTTCATGTGAAGAAACAAAATAATGCCTGTCATTACCGGTATGATGACAGCTAACAGCATCCCGGTCAGCTGACCTATAGTAACCATAATACCCTCCGGAAAAACTACAGAAGTCGAATGCGCTTTTTCGTACCGGACAACTGTGCAAAGGAATTATTAAATTCAGATTCTTTTATCTCGCCGGTCAAAAACCCGACCTCTCCGTCAACGACACCGTCTATGAATTCCGTAACTCCAAACAGCCCGGCAGCCCTGTCAGCCTGTTCTGACGATATCCTGACGAAGAATTTGTTAGTCATATCTTCGAGTGGCTCTACCGTCTGTTTCTTCTCATCCCAACGTATATCGACTCTGATATCACGGTTTTTCACTGCCTCTATAACATCAGTAACTACAGCGCTTGCCGTGGCATCTTTTCCCGCTCCCTGTCCATAAAACATCACATCCCCAAGCATATTGCCTGTAACGGTGATCGCATTGAAGACATCATTTACCCCATACAGAGGATCGCACTTATCCAACATGAACGGAGCGACAAGCGCGTACAGCCTGCCATCCGCCCTCCTGCTCATTCCAATCAGTCTGATCACACGTCCGAGTCTTTCCGCGTAGGCAATGTCCTGCGTGGTAATATCCGTGATACCCTCTGTCGTAATATCTTCATAGTCGACCTGTGCGCCATAGGCGAGAGCTGTCAGTATCGCTATCTTTCTGCAGGAATCATAGCCCTCCACATCCGCAGTGGGATCTGCCTCGGCATATCCGAGCTTCTGCGCCTGAGCGAGCACCTCGGAATAATCAGCTCCCTCATCTCTCATTTTGCTGAGAATAAAGTTGGTCGTCCCGTTGAGTATGCCCTTTATCGAGAGTATCTCATCAGCCACAAGGCATCTCGACAGAGGTCTGAGGATAGGTATTCCTCCTCCCACGCTCGCCTCAAAGAAAAAATGAACGTTTTTTTCTGAAGCGATCCTGATCAGCTCCGTGCCGTGATCGGCAACCAAAGCCTTGTTCGATGTACATACGCTCTTGCCTGACAGCAGACATCTCTTCACAAAATCATACGCCGGCTTGGTGCCTCCCATCGTCTCTACCACGACGGATATCTCAGGATCACTCACAATATCCTCAAAATCATGTGTGAGAATACCGCTCACCGGATCTCCCGGAAACTCTCTCAGATCCAAAACCCTGCCGACCTCGATCTTCTCACCGGCATTTTTCTCTATCAGGGCTGCGTTCGCGGAAAGCACATGAACCACACCTGATCCAACCGTTCCATATCCAAGTACTGCTATTTTAGTCATCGTTATTCTCCTCATCCGCCGTTTCAGGCTCCGCAGATCTTTCTGTCTCTTCGTCCGCCGTCTCAGGCTCCGCAGCTTCTCCTGCGCCTCCTTCGGACTTTTCCTGCTCTGCCTGCATTTTGGCTATCTCTTCTTCTCGCTTTCGCTTCTCTTCCTCCTTGCGGCGGCGCTCTTCTTCTCTTCTTCGCTTCTCCTGCTCGATTCTTTCTTTTTCTATCTCATCCATAAGCTTTTTCAAGCTGACTCTCTGCGCATCGGAAAGCATCTTGTCCGGATCGATCACCACAACCAGGGATCTGTTGGGCTTTTGCACAACACTGCTTGCATAATCGGTCTCTGACTTGCTGAAATAGCTCGGAACACCGGAGACCGCACTGTCTTCGACATTTATTATCTCCGAGACGCCGTCACTCTCAATGCAAAAACTGCCAAGCTCTGAGATAAAGATCACATGCTTTAGTTCTTTTTTCGTGGCGGGATCAGGAATCGACAAAAGCTGCTCCACATCAATGAGAGGCACCTGCTCTCCGTGGTGATTGACAATTCCCTTGACAAAGTCCGGAAGACCCTCTCTCGGTTCGATGGTCACCGCATTGGCGATCGTCTTCATCCTGGAGACGTCAACACCGAATTCCCGGCCTTTTATAAAAAAACAAACGAATTCTCTCATATATCCACCTCCGGTCATTGCTGCCAACTCCGGTTGGTCTGTATGTTACTGCTCGTTGATCCACTTTAGATAGGCATTCATAAACATATCAATATCCCCGTCCATCACTGCCTGGACATTTCCGGTCTCAGCTTCGGTACGAAGATCCTTTACCATGGTATACGGCTGCATGACATAGGAGCGTATCTGTGAACCAAAACCGTTCTCCATGACCTCACCCCTGATACCCTGCTCCTTTTCGAGATTTTCCTGCTGCTTTAGAATAAGGAGCTTGGTCTTTAGCATCTGCATTGCCTTGTCCTTGTTCATGTGCTGGGATCTCTCGTTCTGACACTGTACGACTATTCCCGTAGGAAAGTGAGTGATCCTGATAGCCGACGAGGTCTTGTTGATATGCTGCCCTCCTGCTCCGCTCGAACGGTAGGTATCTATCCGTATATCCTCATCTGCGATCTCAATATCGATATCTCTCTCTATCTCCGGCATAACATCACATGAGACAAATGATGTCTGACGCTTTCCCTGAGCATTGAAGGGAGATATCCTGACCAGACGGTGTACTCCGTGCTCACTCTTTAAATATCCGTATGCGTTCGGCCCTTCTATCTGGAGTGTCACGGATTTAAGTCCTGCCTCGTCACCATCGAGTGAATCGAGAACTGAAACCTTGAACTCCTTCTTGTCTGCCCAGCGCTCATACATACGGCAGAGCATGCTCGCCCAGTCGCAGCTCTCTGTGCCTCCGGCTCCCGCATGCA
>JAGBOK010000079.1 GCA_017633905.1 Eubacterium sp.
CCTAAGTGATGTCAACTGCTCCCGCTATGCGGATCGCAGGACATCTCATATCCCGATGCCACCGCATCGACGCGTTCAGGCGCCTTGCAGGATGGAGAAAACATCCTGCGTAAATGGTCCAGATATTTAATGTCAGCAGCACTAGTTACTATTCACGCTGTCACTACACCACATGCGAAATTCCCGCATGTTGCTTCGCTCCATGCTCTACCGTCCCTACGGGACTGAATTTCTTTGGGATCAAAAGCTCACAGCTTAGCCTTCTCCCACTTGTAGCCCTTGTCTCTGCTCTCCTGCCTTGTCTCATCCATGGGAAGCGGCTTGCCAAAATAATAGCCTTGGGCTCTGACACATCCCACAGACTTCAGAAAATTGTAATGAACCTCCGATTCGACACCCTCGGTCAACGGTTCGAGACCAAGGTTTGCCGCTCCCTCTATGATGTAGGTCATCATGATATCGGTCTTCGGATTCTTGTCATAGCTTCTTAGAAAAACAAGGTCAAGCTTTAACACATCAAATTCGTACTCTGTCAGGACATTGAGTGATGAATACCCGCTGCCAAAATCATCGAGCCAGAGCTTGTAGCCTGCATCTCTCAACCTGTCGCACTCATTTTTAAGTATATCGTCAGTATCCGTAAGAGCACTCTCCGTGACCTCGATATCAAGATAGGAAACCGGCACATCATAAGCACGCCTTGTCATCTCGATCGAATCAAACACCTCCGTCAGCTCAAAATCGAGCCTTGACAGATTGATGGAGACCGGCACCAGCGGCTCCCCGCGAAGCTTCAGCCTCTGATAGTCCTTGCATACGGTCTCGATCACATAATTATCGACCAGATGTATCAGATGGAACTGCTCCAACGTCTCTATGAAGTCTCCCGGTGAGAGAAAACCAACCACGGGATCCACCCAGCGCACGAGTGCTTCATATCCGCAGATCTCACCGGTTGCGACTCTGATCACCGGCTGATAATAGACCTTGATCCACTCCTTCTTTACAGCCTCATCTATATGATCAACCACATATTGCTGCTTTCTCAACTTCTCTCAGAGACTCTCATCATAGATGAAATAATTGATATCATGTCTTGCCTTGATAGAATTGCAGGCAAGTCTCGCATGATCACACGCCAGTCCCACCTCAGATGAGTTGTCATCGAGAAAATAAACGCCGGCCTTGATCCGGACTCTCATGGCAGGCTCAGGATGTGAGAGCATCAGCTTGAAGAACTTGTCAACGGCGATCTCTACATCAAGCTTCTCCTTTGCAGCCGTACACACAACAAAGTGATCATCCGAGAACCTCGCAGCTATGCCTCCCACGAATACCTCATGCAGTGACTTCGCCACCTCACACAGCAGCTCATCCCCCATATGAAAACCGTATCTCTCATTAAAAAGCTTGAAATTCGGCACATCAAAGTGGATAAACGCAACAAGATTTCTCCTAAACTCCAGCGATTCCAGTTTTGTCTGAACACTCTGATAGAAGAAAGACATATTAAAAAGTCCGGTCAGCTTGTCCGTTTCATTGTTCATGGAGAGCACCTGAGCCTCGGCAAAGCTGTTCTTGTTGCGGTTCAAAAATTCATCCTGGTCAACATCCACTATAAAAACATAGAAAAATCTCTTGCCGCCCGCTCCATGCAGAAGATGACCGAAATCCTCGACATATCTGACTTCTCCTGTTTTTGTCTGAATTCTGTATCTCACATAATCATGACGCTTCTCCCCGAACATCGTCTGCGCCGTGATCTCATTCTCGATCTTGTGCAGATCGTCTTTGTAGACCATGCCGGTAAAGGTATTGCCCGTGAACTCACGAAAATCCTCCATATCCTCACAGTCATACATCCTGATGATATTTTCATCAGCAAACAGGATCCTCTCATCCCCGTCAGCCTCATAGATAAAAAAGCCACCCGGCGTTCCCACCGGATAATACTCTGCATTCATTCCCTCACCCCTGATTGATACGCCATCATAGATGGCAGTGTCCATCTCTTCTCCTTTCATACACTCACTTTTCTCACAGCACGCATCTGCCGCTGTTCACGGCTGTAACTCCAGCTGTCATCTTGACAGTTTGAGCTTTGACATTGGAGCCGTGAACGTCGGTCTCTCCAGATCAATACACTTAAAAATATCCTCAAGCACAGCCGCGCAGTCAGACTCCTTGTCAGATGCAAACACGGTATAGTGCGCATCCTCTATTGATACTATGACCTTGTATGTAGTTTTGGCGCCGTTGCCTGCTGCCCTCTTGACAGAGATCCTCCTCGCACGGTCTATATTGATCAGATTGTTCTCAAATGGTACCTTGATCCACATATCCATCCCCCACTTTGATCATTTATGATTTCATGTCAACCCTGATATGGTATTCTCAAAATAAAAGCTGCGGCATTTGCAAAATAACCGGACAGACACGCCTTATGCCTGTTCTGTCTGATAGTATATGCGATATAGAAAAAAATGTCAATCGAAAAAGGTGATACCCTCAAGAAAAAGCCCCCTTGCAGGAGCCGTAGGTCCTGCCTTGCTTCTGTCCCTCGCCAAGAGAGCCTCAGCCACACTGTCTACACTCCTGCGGCCAAGCCCCACGTCAATCAGAGTCCCTGCTATTATACGAACCATATTGTATAGAAAGCCGTTGCCTGTTATTCTGATGCAGATATTTTTGTCGTAATCAGGTGTTACATATTCATTTTCTTGTTTTTTGCTGCTTTCATCCGATCCGTCAGCCCATTCCTGATCCGTCATGTATTCCCCATATATCGGTGTCTCTTCGATCGTGATCTCATATATCGTTCTGACCTTACTTTTTACCTGACTTCCTGCCGCACAAAAAGAGGTAAAATCATGCTCGCCGATGAGAGCAGACGCTGCTGCCCTCATGGCATCGACATTGAGGTGCCCGTATATGTGATGTGCGTAACGGCTCATCGTCGGAAGCGGTATATCGGTATTCAAGATATGATACTGATATGTCTTCTCACTGTCAGCATATCTGGGATGAAAGGAGGGCTCTGCCTCCTCAGAACATAAGATCCTGATATCTTCCGGAAGATATGAATTCAAAGCATAAGCAAACTTCTCTGCAGGAATAGATGAGCCGGTATCAAATACTGCCACATTTCCATAGGCATGCACACCTGCATCGGTCCTTGATGCGCCATGTACCTCAGGTCTTTCGGCGCCACCCATGCCTGACACTACAGACCGCCTTGCGCCATCAGCAGCCTGTCCTGCACTGCCGGTATCACGCCCGTCGCATACCGCAGCCTGCGGAGACCTCCCTGTTAGCAATTCCCGCAGCGCATCCTCTATTACAGCCTGTATCCCGACTGCATTATCCTGTCTCTGCCATCCGGCATATTCTGTTCCGTCATATGCTATGACAAGCATAATTCTTTTTATATTATTATTCTCTGACATTTATTTTTCTTTCTGTCTGATCATTTTTTTCGTTACTGTTCACGGCTGTCACTGCTCTACTGACATATTCCTGTCTGTGGGCATGTGCATACATTAAAATACCCGAAAATCCATGTTTTCGGGTATTTGTTTTTGTATCGCAGAGGCGAAAACTCGAATAACCTGAGGTATTTCAGGACTTCTTGTCCGCAAGTTCGAGTCTTACCAGTGATTTTTTGAGAGCAAGCTCTGCTCTTGCGAGATTGATGTTTGCGTCTGAGCTCTTTAGTCGGCGTTCTGCGCGCTCTCTTGCCTCTATCGCCCTTTCGACATCGATCTCATCAGGCCATTCACACGACTGTGCAAGTATGGTTACCTTGTCACCTGTTATCTCCATGAAGCCCTCAAGCACGGCAGCTTCTTTTTTCTTATTATCAGGCCCCGAGATCGTGAGGACTCCCGGTGCCACGATGGTAGTCAGGGGGATATGTCCTGCGAGTATACCTATGTCACCCTCTGTGGTAGATAGCTCCACCATCTCTACATCGCCGGTATAAAAAATGCGTTCAGGTGAGATCACCTCGAGCCTAAATTGTTTTAGTTCAGCCATAGACAGCTATCTCCAATCTAATATACTATAGTGAATGACGAAGCATTTTCTTCTGCCCTGCATGGAACAGATGTGAGTCGCAGTGATTCTGCGGCGATTATCTGTGACACCGCAGGCAGGAGAAAAGACGAGTCTGTCATGCGCTCTTGCTTGCCTTGAAACGCTCCACCACATCATCGATCGAACCTGCATTCAGGAAGTAGCTCTCCGGTATATCGTCATGCTCACCATTAAGTATCTCTCTAAAGCCCTGAATCGTATCAGATATCTGGACATATTTGCCGGGGAGGTTGGTGAACTGCTCCGCAACATGGAACGGCTGGGAGAGGAAACGCTGCACCTTGCGGGCGCGGTTTACGAGTATTTTCTCATCCTCTGAGAGCTCATCCATACCAAGTATCGCGATGATATCCTGAAGCTCTTTATATCTTTGCAGGATCTCCTGCACTCCTCTGGCTATCTGGTAGTGATCATTTCCCACTATTCTCGGGTCAAGCATTCTTGATGTGGACGCGAGAGGATCAACGGCAGGATAGATACCAAGCTCTGCGATGGAACGCTCGAGCACCGTTGTCGCATCGAGGTGGGCAAATGTCGTTGCAGGCGCAGGATCCGTCAGGTCATCGGCGGGCACATATACAGCCTGAACCGATGTGATGGAGCCGTTTTTGGTCGATGTGATGCGCTCCTGCAATGCTCCCATCTCTGTCTGGAGCGTCGGCTGATAACCAACGGCTGATGGCATACGTCCGAGAAGCGCTGACACCTCGGAACCGGCCTGCGTGAAACGGAAGATGTTGTCTATGAAAAGAAGTACATCCTTGCCGGCCTTGTCACGGAAGTGCTCAGCCATCGTAAGTCCCGCAAGTCCAACTCTCATACGGGCTCCCGGGGGCTCATTCATCTGACCGAATACCATGGTGGTCTTGTCGATAACTCCTGACTCTATCATCTCGTAGTAGAGGTCGTTACCCTCACGGGTCCGCTCTCCGACTCCGGTAAATACCGAATATCCGCCGTGCTCCGTAGCTATGTTGGTGATAAGCTCCTGAATAAGCACGGTCTTGCCAACTCCCGCACCGCCAAAAAGTCCGATCTTTCCTCCTTTTTGATACGGGCACAAAAGATCGATGACCTTGATACCGGTCTCTAAGATCTCAGCCTCCGTTGACTGATCCTCAAAAGTCGGCGCCTCACGGTGTATCGGGTTATATTCCTTTACATTTGGAGCCGGCTTCTCATCGATGGGCTCGCCGAGGACGTTGAATATCCTGCCGAGTGTCTCCTCACCTACCGGAACCGAGATAGGTCCTCCCGTAGCCTCTGCTTCCATACCGCGGATCAGTCCGTCGGTAGGTCCCATGGCGATACAGCGCACGGTATCATCACCTAAGTGCTGCGCCACTTCGACCACGAGGATATCGCCATCACTTTTTTTGATCCTGATGGCTTCGTGGATATCAGGCAGCTCGCCACCGGCAAACTTAATATCAAGCACGGCTGATATTATCTGCGTGACGTGACCTATCGCTCCTTTATTTTCACTCATTGGTTTTCCTCCTTATGCTTTTGACTATATCGTCGCAACCATCCGGTCCGGTGCCTTCACTCTTCGGAGATCCCACATCCTCCGGATGTTCTACCGTCACTTCGTGACTGATCTGCTTATTCACTCGATCGCGTTTGCCCCGGCAACGATCTCTGTCAGCTCCTGCGTGATCGCAGCCTGTCTGGCTCTGTTGTACTGCAGTCCCAGCTTGTCTATCATCTCTTCTGCATTGGATGTTGCATTGTCCATCGCCTGCATGCGGGCACCGTTCTCAGATGCCATTGCCTCGACAAGCGCTCCAAAGATAAGCGAATTCATGTACATCGGAATGATATAGCTCAGAGTCTCTTCCTCCTCCGGCTCATAGTTCATAAGAGCTTTCGCTCCCGATGACTCTTTTTTCTCTCTGTCCTCTCCGGATGATATATCACCCAAGTCAGAGTTTTCCTTCAGATCCTCCTCGGTAAAAGGCAGTATCTTCAAGAGTCTCGGTGTCTGGGTCACGGTATTTTTGAACACCGTATATGCTATATATACTTCGTCTATCCTGCCGCTTTCCAGATCACCCGTCACGGTCTTTCCTATGGATACGGCATCTCCGAACAGAGGCTTGTTCATAACCTCCGAGAAATCACCCTCCATGGTATAGCCCTGGCGCCTGAGTCCCTCCAAGCCCTTTCTTCCGACTGGATATATGGTGGTGTCCGCCGGATCAAAGCCCTGGCTTTTTACAAGCTTGATAATATTTGAATTGTATCCGCCGGCAAGTCCTCTGTTGGATGTGATCACGATGATACCGGCTTTTTTCTTTCCCTCCTTCTCTCCTGAGGAAAGATAGGGGAGGTTGATGTTGCCGGACTTTGCAAGCATCCCTGACACGGTCTCGTACATTTTCTCAAAGTAAGGCTTGCTCTCTTCGGCTCTTGTCTTTGCTTTCTGGAGCTTCACGGTGGAAACAAGCTTCATGGCTTTGGTGATCTGGGATGTGTTCGTGATCGACTCTCGACGGCGTTTTATGTCTCTCATTGAGGCCATAATAATTCCTCCTGCTTACCTATCGTGCGAGTCCTGCCGTGCAGGCTCGGGCTTTATCGCTCAAAGGTTTTTTTGAAATCTTCTATTGCCTTAACGAGCTTTTTCTCTGTTTCTTCTGATATCACCTTCTCATCCCTGATAGCCGCCGGTATATCCGGGTGCTTGGAGTCAAGGTAGTCAAACAATCCTTTCTCAAACTCGAGGATATTCTCGACCGGAACATCTAACAGATACTGCTTGGTTGCAGCATATATGATGATGACCTGGTACCATACGGGAAGCGGAGCATACTGACCCTGTTTCAAGATCTCACGAATACGCTCACCCTGATCAAGCTGTCTCTTGGTATCGGCATCGAGATCCGAGCCGAACTGTGAGAAGGCTGCGAGCTCTCTGTACTGCGCGAGCTCGATACGAATGGTACCCGCTATTGACTTCATTGCCTTGATCTGAGCCGAGCCTCCGACACGGGATACCGAAAGTCCGGGATTTACCGCGGGGCGGAAACCTGAGTTGAACATCTCAGTCTCGAGATAGATCTGACCGTCTGTGATAGAGATAACGTTGGTCGGGATGTATGCCGACACATCTCCTGCCTGCGTCTCGATGATGGGAAGCGCCGTGAGTGATCCGCCGCCAAGCTTGTCAGAGAGCTTGGACGCGCGCTCCAAAAGTCTTGAATGCAGGTAGAACACGTCTCCCGGATATGCCTCACGTCCGGGCGGACGCCTGAGCAACAGAGAAAGTGTACGGTATGCCGTTGCATGCTTGCTCAGATCATCGTATATGATCAGCACATCCTTGCCTGCTTCCATCCACTCCTCGCCTATAGCGCAGCCTGAATACGGCGCTATGTACTGCAGGGGCGCAAGCTCTGATGCAGTAGCGGCAACTA
Organism: Eubacterium sp.; assembly: GCA_017633905.1. GTDB lineage: Bacteria > Bacillota > Clostridia > Lachnospirales > Lachnospiraceae > Eubacterium_F. The sequence goes on from JAGBOK010000079.1 coordinate 7,515, forward strand.
CCGTAGTATAGTCCATAGCTCCATACTCTTCGAGAGTCTTGACTATATTCGCAACAGTTGATGCCTTCTGTCCTATGGCAACATATATACAGATAACATCCTGATCTTTCTGATTGATGATGGTATCGATCGCTATGGCAGTCTTACCTGTCTGACGGTCACCGATAATAAGCTCTCTTTGTCCTCTTCCGATCGGAACCATGGAGTCTATAGCCTTGATACCGGTCTGAAGCGGGGTGTCGACCGACTTTCGGTCGATAACTCCGTGAGCCACACGCTCTATGGGACGGAGCTTGTCCGTGTTGATCGGTCCCTTGCCGTCTATCGGCTGACCGAGCGCATTGACAACTCGTCCCATCATTGCATCACCTACGGGAACGGTCATGACACGTCCTGTGGTCTTGACCGTATCGCCCTCTGCGATCCCTGATGCGTTGCCGAGAAGCACTGCTCCGACGTTGTCCTCCTCGAGGTTCAGCACCATCCCGTAGACCTCACCCGGGAATTCAAGGAGTTCTCCCTGCATCGCTTTCTCCAGACCATGGATACGGGCGATCCCATCTGCAACCTGAATGACGGTTCCGACATTAGCCACTTCAAACTCCGTGCTGTATTTCCTGATCTCTTCCTTGATCACTGAGCTGATCTCTTCAGGTCTTAAATTCATATCGTCTACACACCTTCTTTCTTTACTTAAATGCGTATTCATGCTGTCTCACAGGGCTTTTCCCGTGTGACGGGCGCATGAACGCTCTTACAATCTGACATCCGCCAGCCGCATGCGCATGGCGTCAATCTGTGATCTGATACTGCTGTCGAGCACCTGATCGCCGATACGGATCACCATGCCTCCAAGCAAAGATTTGTCAATTATATATTTCATCTCCAGTGATGCATATTCGGTAACCTCTAATACCCGGTTCTCTACTTTTTTCTTGTACTCGGAACTGAGCTCTATGGGCGTTGTCACAGTGACTACTCCGATTTTTTTTGCCTCTTTGGCTCTCGCATCGAAATAATCAAGGACGCTTTTCAGCTCGCCTATCCTGCCCTTTTTCACAAGCACATCTAAAAATCCCAAAGTATCAGCCGACATTCCCGAGAAGGCTTTCTTTATGATAGAAAGCTTCTGCTCCATGGATATGTCGGGATGCTTTAGCGTGGGGAGAAAATCCGGATTTTCATCCAAAGCCTGCGATATGGCTCTCGCCTCATCCCAGGTCTCATCGAGCTTGTTCTCTTCCATAGCAAGCTCAAACAATGCATCGCCGTAAACCTTTGATACTAGCTTTGCCATGTCGCATCACCCATTTCCTTAAGCGTCTTGTCAACAAGATCGTCCTGTGTCTTCTGATCTATCGAGTTCTCCACGAACTTTCCGGCGATCTGTGAAGCCACCTGAACTATCTCCTGTTTGATCTCATCTCTCATCTTGTCCTTCTCAAGCGCAGCTTCCTTCTCGGCGCGCGAGATGATACGGTGAGCCTCTTCATCCGCTTCCGATATGATCTCGGATTCTCTTGCCTTGGCACGTTTTCTTGCCTCTGAGAGCATCTCTTCTGACTCCTCATCAACCTTGGCGAGTCTGTTATCATACTCCTCCTTCATGGAAAGAGCGGATTCCTTGGCCTGAGCCGCTTCTTCTAACTGGTCGGCTATGAGCTTTTTTCTCTTCTCGATCAGCTTTCTTGCCGGATTGAACAACAGATAGGAGAGAAGGATAAAAAGGATCAGCATCGCAATGAGTGTGATGCATGTATCAAATAATGTCTGGGGATCTAACCCAAATATTCTGGGATCCAATGGTTATCCCTCCTTTACATTTTTTGGTCTTGCCTTGTCTTTTAAGGAAGTTCTGCCTGCGGCAGAACGACTTGATTTCTAACCTCGGACTTCGCTCGGCTTGTCCTCGCTAAGAAATCAATGTCACGGAAGCAACGGGTTTGCAAACAACAGGATCATAGCGACTGCAAGACCGTAAAGACCTGTTGTCTCGGCAACAGCCTGTCCCAAAAGCATGGTAGACATTACCTCTCCTCTTGCACCGGGGTTACGTCCTACTGCTGATGCACCGTAACCTGCTGCGATACCCTGTCCAACACCGGGTCCGATTCCGGCGATAACTGCCAAACCTGCTCCGATAGCGGATGCTGCTCTGATAATAGCTTCTGCCATTTCCATAATTGTTTCCTCGCTTTCTGCCGTAATTTACGGACTTAGGTTTATTATTTGATATAAACCATCCGTCTGAGCGCTGATGTTGGCTTTGCTTCCCCGCTCGCCCATATGAAGGACTCCTCGGAAGCAGACCGCCGCTCAGACTGCGGATGGACTACATACACAATTAAGTACATGCATTTTTATCAATATGCAGCACTTAAATTCTTTGCGAAATAGCGTGAACCGGTTGGTTTCTTTTCCATTACTTACGCTGCCTTTTTCCCGGCGATCTCTGCAAGTCGCTTCTCTTCTTTGGCTATAGCCTTGGGGGAAGCATTTTCTATGTCTGCCGCATTTGCAATAAATACCATCGTCAGCATCGCAAATACATATGCCTGCAGGGCACCGGCAAATACATCAAGATAGGCGTGCAGCGCTGCCGGCCATGCGATCAGGACGACCTTTGGCAGGAGTCCGTAGATGAGTGTCATCATCATCGTCCCTGAGAGTATGTTTGCAAAAAGACGCAGTGACAATGAGATCGGTGTCGCAAATTCTGATATTATATTGACTGGCAGGAACAAAAATATCGGCTCGAAAAGTCCTTTGATCTTGCCCATTCTCTGCCATTTGAAGCCCTGATACTGGATCATGACAAACGTGATCAGCGCTAAAGGAAGCGTTACACCGTAGTCAGCCGTGGGAGGTCTGAGCCCGAAAAGTCCGGATAAGTTGCACACTATAATAAGAGTAAATACAACTCCGATATAATTTCTGAATCTGGGGGCAAGAGTCTTTCCCATGTTTGATAATACAAGGTTATCAACAGTCTCCACCAAAAGCTCTATGATATTTAGAAAGCCTTTCGGCGCCTTGGCGGGATCAGCCTTTTTTATTGTCCTGTTCGCAACGATCGCAAATATGATGAGTACGCACATCACTATCGCAAGACACACATGAGTCGTCGTGATATAAACACTCAC
>JAGBOK010000080.1 GCA_017633905.1 Eubacterium sp.
TTTATTAAAGCCGACGCCATTTTGAACTGCGAGGTAAACTGCAGGGAAGAGGTCGAGGTGAGAGGCAAGAAAGGACTTATAAACGGCGGTTCCATCCGCACGTTTGGTCCTATTTCCGCGACCACCATCGGATCTGAGATGGGCGGAAACACCAAGATAGAGGTGAGATCGGACAAGGGACTGATCATAAGAGTCAATGAGCTCAAAGAGAGAAATAATGAGATCGAGGCAGAATTAAAGAAAATATCAGAGGTCACCGAAGGGATCAAGGCTCATATCGATCACGGGGAGGAAATATCCGAGGAGCAGATGAATTATGTCAGAAGAGCAGCCAAGAACAAACCGTTGCTTTTGCAGGAGCTGAAAGAAAACAAATTCGCGAGAGAAGAGCTGATCGACAGGATAGACAGGAACAAAAGATCCTGTGTGAGAGTTTACGATGCTGTATATGCGGGTACGGAGTTAAATGTCAAGGATGCGCAGAGGATCATTCATGATCCCATATCCCATTGTCGTTTTGTCAGAGAAGGAGCAGATGTAAAGATGACCGATCTGTAACCGGTTACTATTCACGGCTGATAGATATGCATACAGGCACTGAATGCTTGCATTCATGTACCTATATGCATCCTATGGTAACTGCCGTGAAAGGCAGCTGCTCCCGTACAGTGGATCAGGAGGAATGTATATGCCTTGGAATACCGTTGATATGATAACCATGGCACCAAGATCGATGGATGCCGGAGATATGGCAGGAAGAGAGTTGAATCAGCATCAGCATACTCTCGAAACACAGGCGCAGACCGTTCAGCAGAATGTGCAGGCAAGAGCGCAGCAAACGGTAGAAGCGCAGAAAAGTGAGACCGAGGAGTACGATATGGACGACGGACAGGGAGGAGGAGCAGGCTACGGCGGCAGAGGAAGAAAAAAACAAAAGAAAAAGAATGAAGCCCCCGTGGCTCCGAAATCGGATTCCCAGTTTGATATCATGATATAGTAATAAAAAATGTAACTTAAGGAGTTTTTATGTTAGCAGTAGAGATTATCCTCATCATCGCAGGCGTTCTTTGTATATGCGCCAGTTTTTTTATCTCAAAGAAAAAACGAGGCACAGAGGATGATGATATGCCAAAGACCGGTGCCGATCTGTGGACAAGCAGGGATGAGGAGGTAATAATAAAGCACATCGATGAAATACTTAACAGACGCGGAGTAGAACTCGTCGAGACGACAGAGGATCAGATGAACCGTATCTGCAATGAGAAAATAATGGCGATCGATGAGTTCTCAAAGCCTGTCCTTGACAAGATCGAGGCAAATCACGAAGAAGTTGTTTTTATGTACAATATGCTTGGTGAGAAGCAAAAAGAGATCCGCAGGGAGATAGAAGAGGATACGCTCAGAAAGCAGGTGCCGCCCACCCGAAGAGAGCAGGCAGAGCCTGCGCCCGAATCGGAATTTGTCGATGGCAAGGGAGAGCTTTTTGCCGGTCTTCCCGTAGTTGACTCGGAAAATTCTGTGCCAGCCGGTGACAAAAGAAGCGGTATTAAATACGCAGCCGCGGCAGAGCCCACCGCAACACAGGCTCCCGTCACGGAGAAAAATGAAAACCAGATGATAGGTCAGCCTGCGAATGTTGTCACTCCGGTACATATCGAGGTCAGGAATTTTCCGGAGGTAAATACCGGAACTCCGATAAAGCCTGTTGATAAGGTCGGAGAATCCATGGGAAATATGATAGGAGCGGGAAGAACTTATATAAATACCGATGCCGTGACCTCACAGGATCCGAAGGAGCTTTTGAGCAAGCCTCCCGAGGCAGGAGATTTTCACATAGCGGGCAGAGACGAGACCGTTGAGGACAAGGTCAGGATACTTTACAAGCAGGGCAAATCCGTTGTGGATATTTCCAAGGAGTTAAATATCGGTCAGGGCGAAGTGAAACTGATGATAGCCATGTACAAGAAAAGAGCATAAAGATCATGAGACATTTTTTACAGGGATTGGGGCTGGGACTTTTGGTTGCAGCTCTTGTTATGGGGATAAATACCAGAAATCAGTCATCGGCTGATGAGAGCGTGGTCGAGCAGGCAAGGGCCTTGGGAATGGTATTTCCAAAGGAAGCGCCGGAGCAGGATATTGTTATTGACACCGGTGAGACAGCCGAGGCTGATACCGATACGGTGGCTGAGGCAGGCGGAGCGGCAACAGGCGCTGGAGCCGGTGTGGATGAGGTCTCGCCGGACGGAAGTGATGTCTCAGCAGACGGGGTATCGGATGATGAAGCCCTGACAGGCGAAACACCCGAGCCGGCACAGAGCAAGGAGCCGAAAAAAACCAAAAAGCCAAAAAGCACCGCCACGCCAAAGCCTGAGAAAACCAAAAAACCCGAGAGGACAGCTGATCCGGATGCGAGCTCGGATCCAAACGCAACTCCTTCCGGACACAAAAATCTCCCCGAGGGTACGGTTGTTACCTTTGAGGTCAGGAGCGGGCTTTTGTCAAGCTCGGTTGCAAGGGAGCTTTATGAAGCCGGCATCATAGAGGACATGTGGGCATTTGACCATTATATTGAAGAGAGAGGTCTTGGACATTATCTGATAGCCGGATCATATGAGCTGAAGGTCGGCGCCTCGTATGAGGAGATAGCGAATATCATCACGCACAGGGAATGAGATAAGGAAGGGTGCCGTACATCCGCGATTTTTGTGCGGAAAACGCTTAAATCAGCGTTTCCTTGAAAAAATACTTGCATTTGATGACTAATCGTGGTAAAATTGCGATTGTTATGTAAACACACGGGTGGATCCACGGGACGCGGTGCCGCTTGGGTAAGCTGCGGTTCGTCCGGGATATGAAGCCTGTGGAAGAAAAAACCAAAGGAGGAACACTAAAATGGGTGTTATCACAATGAAACAGTTGTTGGAGGCCGGGGTGCATTTCGGTCACCAGACAAGACGATGGAACCCCAAAATGTCTGAGTATATTTATACTGAGCGTAACGGGATCCACATCATCGATCTTCAGAAATCAGTAGGCAAGGTCGATGAGGCGTACAACTTCATCAAGGATGTAGTTGCCGCAGGCGGCAAGGTTCTGTTCGTGGGAACCAAGAAGCAGGCACAGGACACAGTCGCTCAGGAGGCAGAGCGCTGCGGTATGTATTATGTCAACGAGAGATGGCTCGGAGGCATGCTTACCAATTTTAAGACGATCAAGACAAGGATCCGCAGACTCAAAGATATCGAGAGAATGAGCGAGGACGGGACCTTTGATGTACTTCCCAAAAAAGAGGTCATCAAGCTTCGCAAGGAGTGGGACAAGCTCGAGAGAAACCTTGGCGGGATCAAGGAAATGAAGGATATTCCGAGTGTTATTTTTGTAGTTGATCCCAAGAAGGAGCATATTTGTATAGAGGAGGCACATATTCTTAATATTCCTCTTGTTGGTATCGTGGATACAAACTGCGATCCTGAGGAACTTGATTATGTGATCCCCGGAAATGACGACGCCATTCGTGCGGTCAAGCTGATCGTCAGCACTATGGCAGACGCTGTCATCGAGGCAAATCAGGGAGAGACCATGTCTGATTCCGTAAATGAGACCGTCGATGATGAGATGGATACAGATGAGGAGGAATAAAAATGGCTATCACAGCAGCAATGGTTAAAGAATTGCGTGAAATGACCGGAGCAGGTATGTCAGACTGCAAGAAGGCTCTGACAAATACCGACGGAGATATAGACAAGGCAGTAGAATGGCTGAAGGAGAACGGTCTTGCAAAGGCTGAGAAGAAAGCCGGCAGGATCGCCGCAGAGGGTATAGTTTGCGTCAAGGTAAGTGAGGACGGCAAGAAGGCTTCCATCGTAGAGGTCAACTCTGAGACTGACTTTGTGGCAAAGAACGAAAAATTCCAGACCTATGTCGGAGCGGTAGCAGACCAGATTCTGAACGGATCAAGCAGCGATCTTGAGTCATTTATGGCTGAGCCGTGGGCACTTGATACATCCGTTACCGTGGAGGAGAACTTAAAGAGCATGATCGCTACCATCGGCGAGAATATGAACATCCGCCGCTTTGAGAGAGTAGAGGAGCCCAATGGTATCATTGTTCCTTATATCCATGCAGGGGGCAAGATCGGAGTTTTGGTAAAGGCTTCAACGACTGCGTCCGCAGATCAGGTCACTGAGTGTCTTAAAAATGTGGCAATGCAGGTCGCAGCCATGAATCCGGAGTTTCTCACTCCTGATGACATCTCGGACGAGTACAAGAAAAAAGAGCTTGAAATACTGAAGGCACAGGCAAAGAATGATCCGAAGAATGCCTCAAAGCCGGATGATATTATAGAAAAAATGGTTACAGGACGTCTCAACAAGGAGCTTAAAGAGGTATGCCTGACAGAGCAGGTATACGTCAAGGCTGAGAACAAAGAGAACGTCGGACAGTATGTTGCTTCTGTAGCAAAGGAGCTTGGAACACAGATTGATCTGACTGGCTTTGTTCGCTTTGAGACAGGAGAGGGATTAGAGAAAAAGAACGAAGATTTTGCAGCTGAGGTTGCAGCACAGATAGGATAGAGCCATTGGGATAGATCGTGGTATTTATCATGATATATGCGGGGGAAAAAACATCTCCCGCATATATTGAATAGGAGGCAAACCGATGACGGGTGATACCGTTGGGAAGATAAGCGCTGACTATCGCAGGACGCGCGTGAAGAGGATCAAAAGAATCATCATTTTTTTTATAGTATTTATGATCCTTCTTCCAACGTGTCTGTCGGTATATCTGATCATTCGGGTGAACATGCTTGAAACGGAGCTGGATCGTTTTGTGGATTCGGCTATGACAGCAGTCTCGGAAGAAGCTGAAAAAACCGCCCAAATGCAGGCGGAGCCGGAGCCCGCGGCGGTCTCGGGAGCGGCAGTGAGTGAAGGCTCGGCAGTGTTGGAGGATGAGGATGTTCTTCCGGGAGAGGGGAAAAAGGTCTATCTTACCTTTGATGACGGTCCGGGACCCGGTACTGAGAAGATACTTGATATCCTAAAAAAACAGGGCGTTTACGCAACCTTTTTTGTAACAGGAAAAACAGACGATTTCTCTATGCAGATGTACAAAAGGATCGTTGATGACGGACACACTCTCGGCATGCATTCCTACTCGCATGTGTTTGATGAGATATATTCATCGGAGAAAGCGTTTAGTCAGGATCTTGACAAGCTGTATGAGTTTTTGTATGATGTGAACGGAGTACATTCTGAGTTTTACAGATTTCCCGGTGGAAGCAGTGTTGATGAAACGAGTGTTCCCATCGAAAATCTTATCAGGATACTCGATGAAAAGGGCATCACATATCTTGACTGGAATGTCCTGAGTCCTGATATCAGAGATTCGGGCATCAGAAAGAAACAGATGGTGAGCGAAATACTTGATGATGTTTCCAAGTATGAGACTTCCATAGTTATGTTCTATGATTCCGGAACCCAGCCTATGACGATAAAGGCACTGCCTGCGATCATAAAGAGGCTAAAGGCTGACGGATATGAACTATTGCCGGTAGATGAGAGTACCGCACCAATCCGGCACAATCAATAGAAATGGAGGATAACGATGAGCTTTTTTAAAGACTTGAAGGATGATATCGCGCAGTCCGTCAACGAGCTGACAGAGACGTTCGATGAGGATGGCTCTCAGACTGCCGATGTCGCTGTTGAAGATCTGGGCTTGGATGACAGTCCTATGCCGGATGATATTGAGGAGCCGGCAATGATGTTTACTAAACCGGCAGAGGAGATTGAGCTTCCGGACTCATTTACAGAGCCTGCTTTGGAGATCCCGGACGAGCCGGTAGAAATGCCGGAGCTTTCCATTGACAATATCACGGCTGATACGATACCTGACCCGATCGCAGTGGATGCGCCGGGGATAGTTCCCGATTATGTTCCCGAGGAGCCCTCAGTGATTCCGGATATTCCGGCAGAGCCAGTGACCAGGGAGGAGCCCGTGAGCTACAGCGCTTCTATGGAACCTGCAGCAAGCGCGCCTGTGGCAAGTGAGCCTGCAGCAGCAAGTGAAAAACTGATTATGGAGGATACCGCAATGGATGCAGAAAACATGGAAGATCTTGAAGTTTCAACAGACGAAGTAACCGTTATCACCAAAGGTACCACTATCAACGGTGGGATCAAGAGTGACACATCCCTTGTAGTAAAGGGTACCATTGAGGGAGATGTTGAGTGTGCCGGCAAGCTTACTATTACCGGTAAGGTCGCAGGTAATACCAATGCATCTGAGATATATGTAAATACTCCAAGACTTGAAGGTGATCTCAATTCAAAGGGTATAGTCAAGATCGATGTCGGAACGGTCGTGATCGGCGGGATCAATTCTGCATCAGTAGTTGTAGCCGGAGCAGTCAAGGGTAATATCGAGGTGAACGGACCTGTTATCATTGATTCAACGGCAGTTGTTAAGGGCGATATCAAGGCAAAATCGATCCAGATAAACTCGGGAGCTGTCATTGACGGACACTGCTCACTGCAGTTTGCCGATGTTGATCTTGATACTTTCTTTGAATAATAGCGGAGACCGGTATGGGCAAATATAAAAGAGTTTTGTTGAAGCTGAGCGGTGAAGCACTTGCAGGAGATCGGGGAACAGGTCTTGATGAGGCTACCGCGTACCCGGTTGCCGGGCAGATAAAGGAGCTTGTAAATGACGGCGTTCAGGTTGCCGTTGTGATCGGAGGAGGAAACTTCTGGAGAGGAAGATCGTCCGACGCGATCGATCGAACCAAGGCAGATCAGATAGGGATGCTGGCGACTGTGATGAACTGCATATATATGTCTGAGATATGCAGAGCCACGGGGCTTAAAACCGCTGTTCTGACTCCGTTTGAATGCGGATCCTTTACCAAGCTTTTTTCCAAGGACAGGGTAAACAAATACCTTGGCAAGGGTATGGTCGTTTTTCTCGCAGGGGGTACAGGACATCCGTATTTTTCTACGGATACCGCTACCGCGCTCAGAGCGATCGAGATAGAAGCAGATATAATTCTTGCTGCCAAGTCGGTGGACGGAGTATATGACTCGGATCCGGGCAGCAATCCGGACGCAAAAAGATATGACCGTATGGAGATGAAGGAGATCGTAGACAAGCAGCTTGGAGTTGTGGATCTGGCGGCTGCGGTTCTTTGTATGGAAAATCACATGCCCATGTATGTGTTCGGGTTAAATGAAGAAAATTCCATTTTGAAGACCGTGGCAGGAGAGACGACGGGTACATTGATAAGCGCGGATTGATATACGGATATCATGAAGTCCTGTTGAAGCAAAGATAGTGCCACAAAAAGTCTAAGGAGGACGGAACATGAGTTTTGATATAAAGACATATGAGAGCAAGATGGAGAAATCTCTTGCAAACCTTCGTGATGAGTACATGACGATCAGAGCCGGAAGAGCAAACCCTCATGTTCTTGATAAGATAGAGGTGGATTATTACGGAACTCCCACTTCGATACAGGGGGTCGCCAACGTGTCGGTGCCTGAGGCGAGGATGATTCAGATATCCCCGTGGGATCAGAGCCTGATGAAGGAAATAGAAAAAGCCATAATCGCATCGGATATAGGGCTTACTCCCGCCAATGACGGAAAGGTGATAAGGCTTGTTTTCCCGGAACTCACGGAGGACAGGCGCAAGGAGCTTGCCAAGGATGTCAAGAAAAAGGGCGAAGATACCAAGGTCGCTATCAGAAATATCCGCCGCGATGCCAATGATGCGGTGAAGAAGGCATCCAAGGCAAATGAGATATCCGAGGACGAGGGCAAGGATCTTGAAGTCGAGATCCAAAAGCTGACCGACCGGTTTATAAAGGATGTTGATGACGCGATAGAAGCAAAGACCGGAGAGGTAATGACTGTCTGATATTTGATAATAGTTTATATATGGGATATTCTGATCCGGAATATCCCTTTTTCTAAATAATGCAGGGAGGTGTGTGTGATGAGCGATACTGATATACATGGGGCTCCTAACCATATCGCCATTATCCTTGACGGCAACGGAAGATGGGCAAAGAAAAGACACCTTCCGAGAAAAGCCGGACATGCGGAGGGTGCCAGAAACGTCGAGAGGATATGCAGAGCTGCGGATGAGCTTGGTGTCAGATACATAACGATGTACGCGTTCTCCACGGAGAACTGGAAGCGTCCAAAGGATGAGGTGGACGCCCTTATGGAGCTGCTCGAGTCAGAGCTCAGAAGCTCGATAAAGCGCGCAATGAAAAACAATCTTCGCATGCGCGTGATAGGAGACAAATCGGTTCTTTCCGAATCATTTATAAAGACAATAAATGAGCTTGAAGAAACTACACGCTCCAATACGGGACTTGATGTATCCATAGCCCTTAACTACGGTAGCAGGGATGAGCTTGTGCGTGTGATGCAGGGGATCGCCGCGGATGTAAAGTCAGGAGTCACAGAGCTCTCGGATATAGATGAGGACATGATCTCATCAAGGCTCGACACTCACATGGTGCCTGATCCGGAGCTTTTGATCAGGACGGGCGGAGAGCAGAGGCTGTCCAACTATCTCCTTTGGCAGCTCGCCTATGCCGAGTTTTATTTTACTGATGTAACATGGCCTGATTTTGACAAGGCTGAGTTAAAGAAAGCAATTGATTATTACAATCATGTCGAGAGGAGATTTGGAGGCTTGAAGCAAAGCTGATTTATCATGCTTTCAAAAAAAGGAGATAGAAATGTTTGTAACGAGACTGATAAGCGGTATAGTGCTTGTACTGGGTCTGATCGCGGTATTTGTTTTTGGAGAGCCGGCTCTGACCATTGTATTCGGGCTGCTCGGACTGGCTGCCGTGTATGAGCTATTGCGCGTTTTCTCCCAGCACGACAAACCGCTCGGTTTTTTGGCGCTTGCGGGAACCTGTATTTATTATGTTTTGATATATTTTGACATGCAGTCGTGGATCATGTTTCTTCTGACCGCTTTGCTTGTGATCATGCTTGCCTTTTATGTTACCTCGTATCCGCGTATCAGGATAGAGACGGTTGCCGAGGTTTTTCTGGCTGCGGTCTATGCGGGAGGTCTGTTGTCATTTGTCATATTTACGAGACATCTCGATCACGGGGAATGGCTCGTATGGCTGATAGTGATCGGTTCATGGGGAGCAGATACCTGCGCATACTGTGTCGGCAAGGTCATCGGCAAACATCATTTTTCCGAACTCAGCCCCAAAAAAACAATAGAGGGCTGCATCGGCGGAGTAGTGGGAGCAGGACTCATTGCATTCGGATATTCCTTTTTTGTTCCGGAGATGGATCTGTTTATTTTTTCTCCAAAAATCGTGTTCCCTCTTGTTGCGGTCGTGAGCGCGGTTGTGTCGATATTTGGTGACCTGACGGCGTCAGCCATCAAAAGAAACTATGATGTCAAGGATTACGGAAGGCTGATACCCGGTCACGGCGGAGTTATGGATCGGTTTGACAGCGTGATATTTGTCGCTCCTTTTGTGTATTATCTGATAGTACTGACATCTATCATCTGATGATCAGTTATGCAAGGAGTTATTCTATGAAAAATATAACTATTTTAGGATCAACAGGTTCCATAGGAACACAGACTCTCGATGTTATCAGAAATTATCCTAAGGATTTTAATATAATTGCTCTTGCTGCCGGAACCAATGTGAGGCTTATGGCGGAACAGATCAGGGAGTTTCATCCGGAGATCGCCGTTATGAAGGATGAGGAGCACGCGGAGGCTCTGAGGAATGAGCTCGGTGAGAGCATTTTGGAGGAGGTCAGGATAATCTACGGAATCTCCGGCTGTATTGAGGCTGCGACTGCCGCGGATACAGAGCTTGTTGTTGCCGCCATGGTCGGAATGATCGGACTTCGTCCCGTCACGGAAGCGATCAGACATAACAAGGATATAGCACTGGCAAACAAAGAGACCCTTGTCTGCGCCGGTCATATCATCATGAAGCTTTGCAGGGAGCACGGAGTGAGGCTTCTCCCCGTTGACAGTGAACATTCTGCTGTTTTTCAGTGTCTTCACGATGTTCCGGGTGGTCCGTTTGAGAACGGGGTACCTGTGGGACATGGTGATGCAGGTCCGGTAGAGACTATTTTTCTAACGGCTTCCGGCGGACCATTCAGACATTTTTCTTACGATGATCTTAAAAATGTCAGTGTGGATGAGGCTTTGGCACACCCCAACTGGTCCATGGGACACAAGATCACGATAGATTCCGCGACCATGATCAACAAGGGGCTTGAAATAATCGAGGCAATGTGGCTTTTTGATGTGCCGGTCGAAAAAATCAAGGTACTCATCCAGCCAAAGAGCATAATCCATTCGATGGTCGGCTTTTGTGACGGTGCTGTTCTCGCGCAACTTGGCACTCCCGACATGAGGGTGCCGATTCAGTACGCGCTGATGTACCCCGACAGAAGGCTGCTTGATGACAAGAGGCTTGATTTTGATACTTTGTCAGAGATAACCTTTGAGAAGCCGAACACGGATGTATTAAGAGGGATCCCGATAGCCATAGAGAGCGTGAAGACCGGCGGATCAATGACTACGGTAATGAATGCTGCCAATGAGTTCGCGGTAGAAAAATTTTTGCAAAAAAGACTTCCATTTTTACAAATATATGGTATGATAGAGTATGCCATGGAACAACATACAGTGATCAAGGATCCGACCCTTGATGATATATCAGAGGTTGAGAGATGGACATATGAACTGCTTAATGCAAGGATGAGTGAGGTATATTTATGAGTGTTATTTCAATAATACTGGCTATACTGGTATTCAGCCTGATCATCATTTTTCATGAGTTCGGGCATTTTATCGTTGCCAAGGCGAACAAGGTGGGAGTGATCGAGTTTTCGCTCGGAATGGGGCCAAGGATCATATCCTTTGCGTCGGACGGGAATAAAAGACATGTTCTTTTTTTCAAATCGGCAGGATATTTTGAGGAGCATACGGAGTTTGATGAGAGGACAGTTTATTCGTGGAAGATACTTCCTTTCGGTGGATCCTGTCTGATGCTCGGCGAGGAAGAGGATGTCGATGATGAGAAGTCATTCAGCAAAAAGTCCGTACTGGCGAGAATGGCGATCATATTTGCGGGACCTCTTTTCAATTTTATACTCGCGTTTGTGCTGTCTTTGATAGTGATAGGAAGTATCGGTCACGATCCGGCAGTCATCACAGATGTGGAGGCGGGGTCAGCGGCTGAAGAAGGCGGATTAAAGACCGGTGATATCATAACCGGCATGGGCTCATCCTCCATAGTTGTAAACAGAGAAGTGAGCTATTATACCGTCTTTAACAGGCTTGACGGCTCCAAGGTACATTTCACCGTGGACAGAAACGGAGAAGAGCTTGGCTTTGATATTGCCCCGAAGCTTACAAAGGATGAGTCGGGCAATGAGAAATATCTGTTTGGTTTTTATCATTCCGCGCCGAGACAAAAAGAGGGCTTTTTATCTACCCTTAAATATTCCGCCTATGAGGTCAAATTCTGGATAGATACGACCTTAAAAAGTCTGTGGATGATGGTCACGGGCAGAGTCGGAGCAGACCAGATATCAGGGCCTGTCGGCATAGTAAAGCAGGTGGGGGATGTCGTTGAGCAGTCAAGACCTGAGGGTGTGACGGTGGTCACGATGAATCTGCTCATATTCTCGATACTTATTACGGCAAACTTAGGTGTTATGAACCTGCTTCCGATACCTGCTCTTGACGGAGGGAGACTTTTGTTTCTCATCATCGAGCTGATCAGAAGAAAGCCCCTGCCGCAGAAGGTCGAGACGTATTTTAATCTGGGCGGATTCGCTATACTGATGGCTCTGATGGTATTCATACTTGGCAACGACATTATGAAGCTGTTCTAAGCTAGTGCTACTGACACCAAATAACCGGACCATATTACTTGTCTGTTTTTCCACCTGCTTTGTTGCCCTCACTTGCCGATGCCACCGCATCGACGCGTTCAGGCGCCTTGCAGGATGGAGAAAACATCCTGCGTAAATGGTCCAGATATTTAATGTCAGCAGCACTAGGATGCGCTTTGATCAGAGTTTCTTTGATCGGATAAGACTATTATGGATGGTAATTTATTGTGGATGGGAATATGAGAAAAAAAACCAAAACGGTAAATATTGGCGGAGTGATGATAGGCGGAGACAATCCCATCGCCATACAGTCAATGACAAATACAAGAACCGATGATGTAGAGAGTACCGTGGCTCAGATAAAGGAGCTTGAAGCAGCGGGCTGTGATATTGTGCGCTGTGCCGTGCCGGATATGGAGGCTGCCAAAGCCCTTTCAGAGATCAAAAAGCGCATTCATATCCCGCTTGTCGCGGATATTCATTTTGACTACAGGCTTGCCATAGCGGCAGTGGAGAACGGTGCCGACAAGATCAGGATCAATCCCGGAAATATCGGGGCTCCCGAGAGAGTACGGGCTGTCGTTGATTGCTGCAGATCGCACGGAGTTCCCATCAGAGTCGGTGTCAACAGCGGCTCTTTGGAGAAGGAGCTCATAGAAAAATACGGCGGTGTCACCGCTGAAGGTCTGGTCGAGAGCGCGCTTGACAAGGCGTCACTTATAAAGTCCTTTGGATATGATGAGCTTGTCATTTCCATAAAATCATCCGATGTCATGATGGCGGTAAAAGCACATGAGATGATAGCGGATAAGACTGATATCCCGCTTCATATCGGTATTACCGAGGCAGGCACCGTGTGGTCGGGAAGCATCAAATCAGGTGTGGGGCTTGGGATCATTCTCTATCAGGGGATAGGCGATACCATCAGAGTCTCACTTACCGCTGATCCCGTCAAAGAGGTCATGGCTGCCAAGAAGATACTTAAGACACTGGGATTGCGGCATGGCGGTATAGAGGTAGTGTCTTGCCCGACCTGCGGCAGGACCAAGATAGATCTGATAGCTCTTGCTGAGAGTGTAGACAGGATGCTGACCGAGTTTGATGACATGGAGCTAAAGGTCGCGGTCATGGGATGTGTGGTAAACGGACCCGGTGAGGCATCGGAAGCGGATATCGGAATTGCCGGAGGCATAGGAGAGGGACTTATTTTTAAGCATGGAAAGATCATAAAAAAGGTTCCTGAGGATGAGCTTTTGGATGCTCTTAGACAAGAGATAGAAACTCTTAGATAGAAACTCTTAGATAGAAACTTTTAATGTTTGATCAGCGCATCAGACGGATGCCATACATACAGATTATTAGGGAGTGATATTTTGGCAATAGCGTATCAAAGCCGTTTTTTTGATTCATTCAGGGAATTAAAGCTTGATTCGAGACTTCACCATATGTTTTCAGAGGTGGGTATCATCAAGGTCACGGCTACCAGGGAGACCGGGACGGCTGCTATATATATGGTCAGTTCGAGATTCATAAAACGCAGGGATATAGAGAAGGTCGAGAAGGCTCTTGATGAGCAGATCTTTGATAAATCTTTATACCGCCCTGTTATTTTTATGCGTTTTGATACGGGTTCAGATACTTCTTTTGAGAACACATTCAATGAGTATATGGATATTCTCGGAGAGGAGATCAGAGAGCACAACGCCCTTGATTTTGTGACCTTTTGCAACGAGCGCTTCACGCTTACTGATGGAAACACGCTGCAGATAACCTGTGAGGACAAGCCTGTCGCGCATAAAAGAAGCACGGAGATGGGGCGTTATATAGAGGCTCTGATGAAGAACCGCTTCAACAGATCCGTCAGGGTGATCTTTAAGTATATAAAGCCAAAGGATGATAAAGAGACAAAGGATGAATACGAGTTTTATCAAAACCCGAAGCGACCGATACAAACAGAGCCGCTTCCTGATAAAACTTTTGTAGAATCAGCAGATGAAACAGATGATCAGCACGAGGTGAGGATCAGTTTATCCGGTGTTTCTGAGGATGAAGGAGACAGACCGGATGAGGTCAAAGCCCCTGACAGTGCAAACAATAAAACGGCAGCTTTAGACAAAAGATCCGATAAAAAAGGGAAAAAGAACAAAAAAAGAAAGGCTCCGGAACCCGGACTTATCTATGGAAGAACGGTAGAGGGGGATGTGGTGCCCATCGCGGAGCTGTTTGACGGGATAGGAAAAGTCGTCATAAACGGGATGGTGACGGCATCTGAGCTGATAAGCACAAGAAAAGAGGGCTTATCGATCCTTGTATTTGCCGTGACCGACTTTACCGATACCATCAAGTGCAAGATTTTTTTGCATGATGAGGAATATCAGGAGTATTCACTCGGCGATTTTATAAGCAAGGGCAATTTTATCAAGGTACGGGGAAGGATAGCCTTTGATGAGTTTGACCATGAGATAAGGATACTTGATATCGAGGGGATCAAAGAGTCAGATGATTTCAGAACAGTCAGGATAGATACCGCAGATGTCAAGAGAGTAGAGCTTCATGCCCATACACAGATGAGTGACAAGGATGCCACGACAAGGGTCGAGGAGCTTGTGGGCACTGCCGCAAGATGGGGACATCCGGCTATAGCCATCACGGATCACGGTGTTGTACAGGCGTTTGCGGATGCCGAGCATGCGCTTGATAAAGCCGGTGATGATTTCAAGGTGATATATGGCTGTGAGATGTATCTTGTAGATGATTCGGACGATACTGTAGTAAATGAAAAGGGGCAGTCACTTGACAGCTCATATGTTGTATTTGACCTCGAGACTACGGGCTTTTCTCCGTCGAGATGCCAGATCATAGAAATAGGGGCGGTCAAGGTCGTCGGCGGAGAGATCACGGAAAGGTTTTCTACATTTGTAGATCCACATATGCCCATACCTCACAGGATCAAAAATCTCACTCAGATCACGGATGAGATGGTAGAGGGCGCTCCTGATATAAAGGAGGTGCTGCCTGAGTTTTTGCGTTTTTGCGAGGGGAGCATTTTAGTAGCGCACAACGCTTCATTTGACCACGGATTCATCCGCGCGAAAGCCTCTGACATGGGTATCATGACAGAGTTCAGCGTTGTGGACACGGTGGGGATAGCGAGGGTGTTGTTCCCTGATATGGGAAAGTCAACTCTTGATGCTGTTGCCAAGCGCATGAAGGTATCGCTCCTCAATCATCACAGGGCTGTTGAGGATGCCGAGGCGACGGCGCAGATATTCGTGAAGATGATAGGCATGCTTAAAAGTCAGGGCATCGATGAGCTTCACTCGCTGTATCTCAGGACTCATCATGCACCGGAGATAATCAGAAAAAA
>JAGBOK010000013.1 GCA_017633905.1 Eubacterium sp.
AGCTGATATGATACTCCTTGATGCGGGTACCGGACTGGGGATCACGTTTGACTGGGAACTGCTAAATGGAATTGGCAGGGATTATATTCTTGCGGGAGGTCTAAACCCCGGCAATGTATCTCATGCGATCGAAAAACTCCATCCCTACGGCGTTGATGTCAGCTCCGGGATCGAGACTGACGGTGTCAAGGATCACGGTAAAATGAGAGCATTTGTCGATGAGGTCTTTACTTTTTCTTATTAATAATATATAATGGCGCTTGAGGTGCGTTTAATGAGACAGAATACGTTGGTGCATTCATTTCTGCTGTTGCTTGCGGCTGCCATCTGGGGCAGCGCTTTTGTTGCACAGAGTGTGGGAATGGATTATATAGGTCCTTTCACATTTAGCGCTATCAGAAATACAATAGGCTTCATCGTCCTGATCCCTGTCAGCATCTGGAGCAGACACGCATTCCCGGAGAACTCAAAAGGACACCGTTTCGGTCTGTCAAAGCAGACAGTCACAGGCGGTATCGTGTGTGGAGTGGTGCTGTGTGCATCGAGCAATTTCCAGCAGGTCGGGATGATATATACAACAGTCGGCAAGGCGGGATTTATCACGGCATTATATGTTGTTTTTGTTCCGGTGTTTGGTGTGTTTTTAAGAAAAAAAACGGGCATCAGAACATGGATATCCGTTGCTCTTGCGGTCATTGGTCTGTATCTTCTGTGCATAAGGGGAACCGATCTTAAACTGGAATACGGCGATATGCTGATGCTGATATGCGCCGTACTCTTTGCGGTTCACATATTGAGCATTGACCATTTTATTGGAGGTGCGGACGGAGTCAGCATGAGCTGCATACAGTTTTTTGTGACGGCTGTAATATCCACGGTATTGATGTTTGTTTTTGAAAAACCTGACGCAGATGCCATCAATATGTCATGGATACCCATACTCTACGCCGGAGTATTGTCATCGGGAGTGGCGTTTACCCTTCAGATCATCACGCAGAGACATCTAAAGCCTGTGGTCGCGGCACTTATAATGAGTATGGAGTCGGTTTTTTCCGTGATATCGGGCTGGATCGTGCTTGGCGAGGTCATGTCGCTTCGTGAGACTGCAGGCTGTGTGTTTATGTTTGCGGCGATAATCCTCTCGCAGCTTCCGGGCAGGAAAAAATAAAAACGGGTGATATATCAGCGTGTACTTAACAAGGGAGTGAATGAGAGTGAAGAAAATGAGTGATAAAAAAATCAGCAGTGAAGAAAAGGTAAGAAGGTATCGAAAGAGGCAGAGGATCCTGACAATTATAGGTCTGACTATATTTGCCGGTCTTGTCGTGATGACATTTATAATGCCGGGATCTGTCGATGAAGAGACATATCATCCCGCTGTTTATTCTACGATAGTTGCAGTTGTCCCGCCGGTCGCGGCGATAGTGTTGGCTCTTATTACAAAAGAGGTTTATTCATCACTTTTCTTTGGGATCATAGTAGGCGCGTTGTTATATTCCAACGGAAATCTGGAACTGGCTGTCAATACTATGCTTTACAAGGAGGATGCGGGGCTTATCAGCAAGCTTTCGGATCAGTGGAACGTCGGGATAATCGTTTTTTTGATCCTGCTTGGGATCATGGTCGCGCTCATGAACGCGGCGGGCGGTTCACATGCCTTTGGTGAGTGGGCATCAAAGCATATCAAAACAAGAGTAGGCGCGCAGCTTTCGACCATGCTTTTGGGTGTTTTGATATTTGTGGATGATTATTTTAACTGTCTGACGGTAGGATCAGTCATGAGACCTATCACTGACAGGCACAATACCTCGAGGGCAAAGCTAGCGTATCTGATAGATGCAACTGCGGCACCGGTGTGTATTATAGCGCCTATTTCCAGTTGGGCGGCAGCAGTTACATCATCAGTTCCGGATGACTCCGGTATCAACGGCTTTTCTATGTTTTTGCAGACGATACCATATAATTTTTACGCGTTTACAACGCTCATTATGATGATTTATATTACGGTAAGAAAATTCGATTTCGGACTCATGAAGGTGCATGAGAAAAATGCCATGAACGGTGATCTCTTTACTACGCCTGCCCGTCCTTACGGAGAATCCGGAGAGGATGAGCCCAAGGATAAAAAAGATGGAAGACCCGGCAAGGTCATAGATCTCGTATTTCCTATCATTGTTTTGATCGTATCGTGTATAATCGGAATGATATATACGGGAGGATTTTTCTCGGGAACAGGCTTTGTTGATGCTTTTGCTGACGCTGACGCTTCCGTGGGACTTGTGTTGGGCTCTATGTCAACACTTCTTATAAGCTTTGCTTTTTATATGATGAGAGGGACTCTGACCTTCAAAAAATTCATGAACTGTATTGCGATCGGGTTCAAGCTTATGACTGCTCCGATACTGATACTTGCCATGGCGTGGACGCTGTCAGGTATGACAGGTCTGCTCGGGCTTAGGGAGTTCGTATATGACGTAGTCTACAGATCCGCAGGGTCACTGCATATGTTTCTGCCTATGATCGTTTTTCTTGTTGCGCTGTTTCTCGCATTTGCAACCGGAACGAGCTGGGGAACATTTGCAATACTCATTCCGATAGTATGTTCGGTATTTGGTGATCCGGGCACCCATCAGATGCTTGCTATATCGATAGCGGCATGCCTTGCCGGAGCCGTGTGCGGAGATCACTGCTCGCCCATATCGGATACTACTATTATGGCAAGCGCAGGTGCTCAATCAGATCATGTGAATCATGTATCAACACAGCTTCCGTATGCCATCACGGCAGCGGCAGTCTCGGCAGTGGGCTTTCTGATCGCGGGCATACTCGGATATTATACGGAGAACATGACATCCTTGATCGCTTTACCGGTTACACTGGTTTTGATGATAGCAGTACTTATATTAATTGAAAAACGGGAGGGAAGAAAATGAGCGAGACATCAGACTACAGAAAAGGAACACAATGCGTACAGGCAGGCTACAGACCGGGCAACGGTGAGCCGAGACAGATCCCTATCATCCAGTCCACGACGTTTAAATACAATACGAGCGAGGACATGGGTAAACTGTTTGACCTTGAAGCAGAAGGTTATTTCTACACGAGACTTCAAAATCCTACCAATGACCATGTGGCTGCCAAGATCGCAGAGCTTGAAGGAGGTACGGCAGGGATGCTGACATCGTCAGGACAGGCTGCGAATTTCTTTGCCCTGTTCAATGTCTGCGAGTGCGGCTCGCATATTGTGGCATCTTCATCGATCTACGGAGGTACATTTAACCTGATATCCGTTACCATGGCGAAGATGGGGATAGAGACGACCTTTGTATCACCTGACTGCACAGAGGACGAGTTAAATGCGGCATTTAAGGAAAATACAAGGGCTGTGTTCGGCGAGACGATAGCAAACCCTGCACTCACGGTTCTTGATATAGAAAAATTCGCAAAGGCGGCGCATGCGCACGGAGTTCCGCTTATCGTTGACAATACGTTCCCGACACCTGTCAACTGTCGTCCGATAGAGTGGGGCGCGGATATCATTACGCATTCCACGACCAAATATATGGACGGACATGGAGCCGGAGTAGGCGGCGCGATCGTGGACAGCGGAAATTTTGACTGGATGGCGCATGCTGATAAGTTCCCCGGACTAACAACTCCCGATGAATCCTATCACGGCATTACCTATGCGGAGAAATTCGGACAGGGTGGTGCGTTTATCACCAAATGTACCGCACAGCTTATGAGGGATCTTGGCTCCATACAGTCACCGCAGAATGCGTTTCTTCTCAACATGGGTCTTGAATCATTGCATGTCAGGATGAAAAGACATGTTGAAAACGGGCAGGCAATAGCCGAGTATCTTCATAACAATGACAAAGTAGTGAGCGTCACCTATCCGGGACTTCCCGATGACAAGTATTATGAGATCGGAAAGAAATACATGCCGGATGGAGGGTGCGGCGTGGTTTCCTTTGAGCTTGCCGGAGGAAGAACTGCCGCGGAGGGCTTTATGAAGAGATTGAAGCTTGCGGCGATAGAGACTCATGTGGCTGACGCGAGGACATGCTGTCTCAACCCGGCGACCTCTACACACAGACAGATGAGTGATGAACAGCTTGAAGAAGCGGGGATCCCTGCCGGCATGATCAGACTCTCGGCAGGACTTGAGGACAAAGAGGATCTGATAGCTGACATAGAACAGGCAATAGGATAATATCGCAGGAGGCAGCAGAGGCTGCCTCTTGTTACAGGAGAAAAAATGCTGAGATTAAACGTCCCGTATATTGAAAAAGAAGAAGCAAAGGCGCTTGGAGCAAGGTGGAATTATATAGAAAAATACTGGTACTGTGAGGATGATTCGGCAGACAGGTTTGCAAGGTGGCTCGATCCAAAGTACGTCAAAGAGAGAGCATCAGGATCCTCAGAGAAAAAAACTCCCGCGGATGAATATGAGACAGTGAGTGCCGTCAATGAGCTGATAGCCACATACTTTGATAATAACTCCCTGTTTCAGTTTGTCAGGGTCAGGGGAGAGATATCCAATCACAGTCTGTGGAACGGGCATCATTTTTTCACCATAAAGGATTCCGCATCCTCATTAAAATGTATACTCTGGAAGAACACCGCTGATATGGTGCTCTCGTTTGAGCCTGAGGATGGACAGGAGGTCGGGATACTCGGCACTCTCAAATTCAATGTAAAAAAAGGCGAGGGTGAGCTGGTCGTTGCCCGTATTACAGAGCTCGGTGAAGGAGGAGAAAATACAGAGCTCAGGCTTCTCAGGGAGAGACTGGCTGCCGAGGGCATTTTTGATCCGGAGCATAAAAAAGAAATACCGAAGTATCCGAAAAGGATAGGGATAGTTTCCTCAAAGGAGGGTGATGCCATCAGGGATATAGTGAGGGTATCACATGACAGAAACCCTTATGTGGCGTTGTTTTTATATCATGTCACGGTTCAGGGACAGAGTGCTCCTGCATCCATCATCAGGGGGATAAAGGAGATGGATAAAAGGGGATACGATCTCATCATAGTGAGCAGAGGAGGAGGCTCCGCGGAGGATCTTGCCCCGGTTGATGACGAGGGTGTAGTCAGGGCGGTATATATGGCTCAAACTCCTATAGTTACGGGAGTCGGACACGAGAGGGATTATACCCTGATAGACCTTGCTGCGGACGTGAGATTTTCCACACCGACATACGCAGCACAGGGAGTAGTGCCCGATGTGATGTCGGATATAAGAAAGCTTGACAATTACAGGCTGGCTATAAAGAACTCAATGAAAAATGTGCTCGAAAAGAGAAAGCAGGGCTTGGCGACAAGGAGAGAGAGGCTTAAACGATACGATCCCGTGACTGTACTGACCGGGAATAAAGAAAGGCTCGAAGCTCTGAGAAACAGACTTGATGACGGTATCATGGCTGTCTTGGAAAAAAAGAAAAACAGATATACCGTCCTTGTCACGAGACTGCACGGTCTGTCTCCCACGGCAAAGCTGGTTCAGGGCTTTGGCTATATCACCAGGGATGAAAGACCGGTCACCACTGTTGCCGATATAAAACAGGGGGATGATCTGACAGTCCGAATACACGATGGTACCATCCATACGAAGGTAACGGATATGGAAAAAGAGTTACTATTCACGGCTGATAGATATGCACATAGGTGCTGAATGCTTGCATTCATGCACTTATGTGCATATCTATCAGGCTGAAAGGTTAGAGCACGGTCGAAATCTATGATTTCGGGCACCGTGCCTATCCGTAGCGAAGCGTAGGTGTCACTCCACTACATAAGGGATTCAGCCGCGAAGCGGCAGTAG
>JAGBOK010000081.1 GCA_017633905.1 Eubacterium sp.
AGGGGTAGCCTCCTTTGCTGGTTTTTTTCTATCAATCAAAACCTTATCACAAAGGGCTACCCTTTTCAATACCCATTTTTCCACACATCCACTGACGTGCGTAACATTCTATGCGATTCCTACAAAAACTTTACGCTAACCACCTTTGTCCCCTTTTTGTCCCCTTTGGTATGATATGATATATAAAAACATAAAGGATGGAAACGGATAAATATGAACGAGATAGGTATGACGATAAGAAACGCCGAGCCGGGTGACATACCCGGTATAATGAAGCTGTTAAAGCAGGTCAACAACGTCCACGCCGACGGGCGTCCCGATCTGTTCAAAAAAGATTGCACCAAGTATGAGCCCGATGAGATAGAGCAGATCATAGCGGACCCCACATCACCCGTATTTGTCGGCGTCGGAGACGATGGCAGCGTGATGGGGTACGCATTTTGCCAGATAAGGCGAACCATAGGTCAGCACAACCTCGTTGATCAGGTCGAGCTCTATATAGACGACATCTGCATAGAGGAATCACTCAGAGGGCAGGGACTGGCAACACGAATATACAACGAGGTGCTTCATTACGCAAAGAAAAATGCCTTCGACCGCATAACACTTCACGTGTGGGAGTGCAACCCCGCGGCAAAGCATTTTTATGAAAAATGCGGGATGAAGCCATACTTCTACGCCATGGAAGCAGTGCTTTAGCAGATATACTCTATACCTTCCAAAAACAGTCCCTTGGCGGGCGCTGTGGGTCCGGATCTCGAGCGGTCACCTGATCTGAGGGCTTCCTCGACGCTCTCAACGCTTCTTCTGCCAAGCCCCACATCTATGAGAGTGCCCGCTATGATGCGAACCATGTTATAGAGAAATCCGTTCCCCGTTATCCTGATACAGATGTCAGAGTCATATTCATCTTCCTCATCATACAGGGGCGTCCTGTCTATGCTTATCTCATATATGGTTCTTACCTTAGACTTTACCTGACTGCCCGCCGCGCAAAATGCGGAGAAATCATGCTCACCAATAAGGCACGACGCGCCCGCTCTCATCGCATCCACGTCAAGCCTACCATATATGTGGTGCGCATACCTGACCATGGTCGGCAGTGCAATGTCCGTGTTCAGTATGTGGTACTGATATGTCTTCTCGCTGTCGGCATACCTCGGGTGAAAATCGGGATCGACCTCAGCGGAAGCAAGAACTCTTATATCATCCGGCAAAAATGAATTGATCGCCATGCAAAACTTTTCGGCAGGGATGGACGATCCGGTGTCAAATACGGCTACATTTCCATATGCGTGAACTCCCGCATCGGTTCTCGACGCACCCGCTATGTCTACAGGCTCACCCGTCAGCTCGCACAGTGCGTTTTCTATGACCTCCTCTATGGCGGTAGCGTTGTCCTGCCGCTGCCAGCCGGCATACGAGGTACCGTCATATGCTACGGTTATCATTATTCTCTTCATATAAGTATTTCCTAGCTGACCGATCGTATCAGTCCGGACAGCCCCTCCTTCTCATATATCTCCTTATAATACGACAGTTCCCTGCTTATCAGCTTGTCGATCTCTCCCATGCCAAGCAGCTCCACGGGAGCCTTGTCATCGGTAAATATCCTGCCTGTCCCGGTATATGATCTCATACTGCCGAGTATGCTTGACATAAGTATCCTCATATCCTGATGTTTTTTTGACTCCGCCATACTCTCATCGGTCGATGCAGCAGACAGGCTGTCAGTTGAAGCTCTGCTTACATCGCTCTCCATCCCGGATACCGCATCTGAGAGTCTCTGACTGATCACATCCTTTTTTTTCATGGCAAAAAGCTCTCTGTTTGTCGTACCCGGGACATCGACCGTGGCAACATCCGCAAATACAGACGCTATGGTATCGCATATCCATGTATTGATATTATCCTGATCCGCTTTTCCGGTTGATAACGCCTGTGAGGTGGTTACTCCGGCTTTCTCCGACTGATCGCTCTCCGCGTGCATGTTCAAATTCACGACCATCACACCGTCATCATTCAGATGCTCGTACACCTCACGGAAAAACTCCCTCGACGACATCTGAAAAGGTATCGTTATATCCTGATACGCATCGACCATGATTATATCATATTTATCCTCATCCGCCTTGATATATGCCCGTCCGTCATAGGTAGTGACCTCTACAGACTCATCCGCGTCAAAGTACTCCCTCGAGAGCTCGGTTATCCTTTCATCTATCTCGACGCCCTTTATATCAAGCTTATCCTTTCCGAAGTAGCTTATGCACTGCCCTGCGTATGTTCCCGTACCCATGCCGAGTATCAGCATTTTTTTGACGGAGGGCTGTCCCTGACCTGCCGACGCTGCACCTCCCGATACGCTCTGCGATCCGGCATCATCACATCTTACACCGTTCAACACGGGCGCTGCCATCGCATAGTCATAGTACATCCCGGTCAGCCCCTCATTTTTCATGGTCACGGACTGCACCCCGAATAGGACATTGGTCGAGAGTATGGTCCTGTCATCGGTATCCTTCACCTGAAGATAGTTGTACACCGACTCGCCCTCATACGCGAGGTTGTCCTCCCAAAACGCAAAGCTGTCACGATTGCCGAATACTGAGCACAGCACAAACAAAACAGCGCATATTATGAGCATTATTATTTTTCTTTTTACGCTTATAAAATAAATGATACCGAGCACGAGCAGCACACCCGAGAACAGCAAAAACGTAACAGCCGTACCGACCGCGGGTATGGTGATAAAGGTAGGTAAAAATGTGCCTATGATGCTTCCTATCGTGTTTGCCGCTCCGAGCGAGCCCACGACCCTGCCGTTGTCATCGAGGCTGTCGGTCGTATACTTCACAAGAGACGGCGTAACTGTCCCCAGCAAAAACAAAGGAAAAACAAATATTACCATGCACGCCGCAAAGGCTGCTATTATCAAAAATCCGGTATTGATCGTGACAACAAGCAGGCCTGATATACCTACTATCAGATATTTGCCGACAACAGGTATGGCAGCTATCCAGACAGCGGCGATCATCACCCTTTTGTACAGCCTGTCAGGGTCGGGATTTTTGTCCGCAGTCCTCCCGCCGTATATGTTGCCGAGAGCCATCGCGATCATTATGGTCCCTATGATTATCGTCCACACTATCTGTGATGAAGAAAAATAGGGAGCAAGAAGTCTCGATGCACCAAGCTCGACTGCCATGACCGCCATACCCGCGAAGAATTCCGTCAGATACAGATATATGCGGTTGCTTAACAGCGCGCTTTTTACCGGCGCCTCTTTATTCTTGCTTTTATCCTTTTTTCTGATTATATTTTGTAGTTCCTCTTCGATCTTATCATCATCCTTGTTCAATTTTACACTTTTCCCTTCATACAGCTTAATGCTTTTATTTGATCCTTATCGTGACCGTCTTCTTGCCCGACTTATATTTACTGTTTCCCGCTGCCTTCACGGTGATCATATAGGTGCCCTTCTTACACTTGGACGGTATGGTGACCTTGCCCTTCTTTGACACTTTGATACCTGCCTTGACTGCTTTCTTATCCCTTGTATAAGTGACCTTGCCTGCAGCCTTTGTGACACCTATCGAAAAGGTCTTCTTTGCTTTCAGCTTTTTCCTGCGATATGTTTTGGATGTCACCTTTACCTTGAGCGGGTTCTTGACGGGGATAGATATGCCTGATCCCCTGCCGTAAAGTATCTTATCCAAGCACTGTATTGTTCCGTCGGACAGCTCCTGCATCTCCGGGATATCGACCGGAAGAGTCCCGGTATAATTCCCATATCCAAACATCGGCTCCAGAGCTGCGATTATATTGGCATTGTACGCTCCGATGTTGTTGGTCTGAGCATGTCTCTCGGTAGGATCCGTACCGGTCCCGGCAGACATATATGTAAGTACCACGGCATCGGCATCCGTATATCTCGCAACGTCATAGGGCAGATGTCTGGAGAGCAATATCTTCTTTGCCTTTGCCTTCGTTGCGGCTGCAAGTAGGGCACTTGTCTTGACATATCCTTCGTTGTCGGCACCTAGCTGTGCCTTTCCTGACATCATATGGGATATGATCACGGTATCAGCTTTACCTACCGCAGCTTCAAGTTCCTGATAGTTCTCGTTGTTATAGTAGTATCCTATAGTTATCTTAAGTGCGGAATCGGCATTTCCCGACTGCTCGCCGTTTATCATATCATTTATATAAATATCTTCGGCGATCACGCCCTTTGCCTTCAGCTCATTTATCACATATTTGATTGCGGGAAGATCGCAGTAGTTACCGGAATTGTTTCTTGTGGCGAAAACTATGTTTCCGCTCTTTATCGGCAGAGCCTTGTTGTCATTTTTGATGAGAGTCACTGCTTCCTTTGCAATCCTCATCTCCTCTGCGTGATGTGCATCGGAGCCCACGACAGCCTTAGCATTACTTATGATGGTATCAAGATCCTTATTCGTATCATGATCCAGGATACCGTATTTTTCCTTCATCGTAAGAACTCGTGTCACACTCTCATTAATCCTCTCAGACGGGATCTCACCGGCTTCGACCTTGGCGATGATGGCAGCTATATAATCATCATAAAACTTCGCTGCGTTCAGACTTGTGAGGTCAAGAGGGAGCAGCAGGATATCCACTCCGGCATTCAATACTTCCTTTGCTATATTTGCCCTGTATTCGACCGACTCCTTTTCTCCCTTAACAAAGTTTGCATTGTCGATCCCTGCCATCTCCAAGGCATCCGTCACTACGACTCCATCAAAGCCCATCTCATTTCTGAGTATCTCCGTGATCATCCTGCGAGACATTGTCGCGGGATAGTAGCCCGTGGTACCATCCGTATAGGTGTGTACCTCATCCACCTTCGGAAACATAATGTGAGCAGTCATGATCATGTCTGCACCGGCATCAACCGCCCTTTTGAACGGAATGAACTCATTCTCACGAAGCTCCTCTATCGTCTTGTCAACAACCGTAAGCGAGGTATGGGTATCTGTTCCGGTATCTCCGTGTCCGGGGTAATGCTTATAGGTCGCTATGACTCCGCAGTCCTCAAGCCCCTCGGAATACCTGATGCCAAGCTTGGATACCAGCTCCGGATCATCCGAGAAGGATCTCACTCCTATGACCGGGTTGGAAGGATTGTTGTTCACATCGACATCCGGCGCAAAATCAGCGTTAAATCCAAGCGCCGCCATCTCTTCTCCAAGTACCTTTCCCGTGGCATAAGCATTCTTCCCGGCATTCTTGCCGGTGGCTCCTACAGCCATGCTGCCGTTCATGCGTGTCCCCATAGAAAACCGCAATACCGCACCGCCCTCCTCGTCGACCGGCATGAGATACGGAATACGCGTGGATGCATCGACCAGCGAATTATTTTTCTGGAGATCATAGACCAGCTTCGCCGTCTGCTCGGAGGTGCTTATGTTGTCTCCGTAAAGTATCAGACCGCCGTATTGATGCTTTCTCAACACCTCGGCTGCCTGCGGAAATCTGTCCAGATCCTGCATTTTTTCGTCGTCCCACTTCCTCATTGCCGGAACGATAAGCTGGGACACCTTCTCATCCATCGTCATCCCGGCTACGATCTTTGCTACACGGCTTGTCTTCTCACCGGTCGCATCATCAGCCTTGAATCCGACGAGCAACGACGACAGCACCAAAGCAAGCGCAACAGCGAGCGCTCCCGCCCTTTTCATTAAATTTGATATCTTCATAAGCCTTTTACCCGATAAAGATTTATCGTTTTCCTTTCTTTTATTTTTCTATCGTACCATTCTACCACATTTCACCCCGAACTACAACAGCAATAAATTGAAATTTGACTTGATTAAAACTTTCTAATATGTTAAAATATACAAGTATGTATTATATATAAATGAAGCGCTGATCAATGCGTTTCTATCGAAGGGGGATCAGGGAAATACCGATATGATCGGTATTTCGTAAATAATTATAGAGAAAGGTATTAAGGTGAGAGAAATGAACGACAACAAACAAAAAAAGCAAAACTTTCAATGCGCATGACGCTTCTTATGTTCGCATTGCTCCCTCTGATCGTTGTGTCCGTGCTCATAGGCATAACGTCCATAACCAAGAGCAGGAGCGAGATGAAGAGCTATACGTATGACTCATTTGTTCAGGTCATCAACGGAGTGGGCAACTCCTTTGATACCATCGTGAAGAAGAATCAGGAGTCACTCAAGGCGATCGCCACAGCTCCGGTCATGGTGGATGCACTCAAGAATCCGAATGATCAGGCATTGAAGGCGGCAGCCCAGAAGTTCACTCTGGATTCCTTTGGTTCACTTAGCGGATGGGAGGGTCTGTATCTGGCTGACTGGAATTCAAATGTCATAACTCATCCTAATGAAAAGGCTATCGGAATGACGCTTCGCGAGGGCGACAGTCTGACCGGCCTGCAGAACAACATCACATCTGCTCCGGAGGGTGTATTCAATACCGGTATCATGGTCAGCCCGGCATCCGGACAGAACATCATGTCGATATACGCGCCCGTTATGGACGGGGATAAGCCGATCGGATTCGTAGGAGGCGGCTTCTATGTCCAGCAGATAGCAGAGCAGATATCCGACGTATCAAAGCTGCACCTTGACTCGGCATATGTTTACATAGTTGACCCTCACGGTACCATGCTTTCTCATCCCGATCAGACCAAGATCGGAAATCCCGTGGAAAATGAGGTGATCACAGAACTTGTAGCTAAGCTGGAATCGGGTGAGATCCCCGAGTCTAACCTTGCCGAGTATGACTATGACGGCGTAACCAAGTATGCAGGATACTATATCGGCAACAACGGACAGTACATAGCAGTCCTGACGGCTGATGAAAGCGAGGTCCTCTCAGGTGTGACGCAGACGATGATATTTGTCATCATCATCATAGCTGTATGTATCGTGATTTTTACGATCCTCGCCCTGTTCATCGAGAGACTGATCTCCGTTCCTCTGGTAGATATGGCAGGAGCCCTGAACGAGCTCAGCACAGGAAACGTTACCGTAGAGACCAAAGCAAAATCACATATCAAGGAGACCACAAGTATTATCGCTTCATTCTGGAAGCTGAGAGAAGCGCTTGGCAACTCCATGTCAACGGTCAAAAATGCCGCAACTGTACTCAATGACTCCATCATAAGTGTGGATGAGATGACCGGCAACAACGTGGAATCGATCTCGCAGATCAACACATCCATCAACGAGGTTTCCCAGACATCTCAGGATGTATCGGACAACGTACAGCTCATGACGGAGAAGACAGCGCGCCTTGGAGAAAACATAGAGAATCTGAATATAAATGCAGAAAGCCTGCACGAGGAGTCACAGACGATAAAGACTGCCAACAGCGAAGCTGCTTCATGCATCAATTCCGTATATGCAAGCGCCAGCGAGTCCGTAAAGGCGATGGAGGACATCAAGGAAAAGATCAACGATACCAATTCGGCTATTGAAAACATACAGGTCGCACTGCAGGCGATCGAATCCATCGCGGCACAGACCAACCTGCTTTCACTCAATGCGTCGATCGAGGCTGCCCGTGCCGGAGAGGCAGGAAGGGGCTTCGCCGTAGTCGCTGACGAGATCCGCGGACTTGCCGATTCATCTGCCGAATCAGCCAAGGAGATCAAACAGATCATAGAGGAAGTCGTTATTCTGTCACGCGGAACAGTAGACATATCCGACAGAGTATTCCAGGTGATCGAGAAGGAAAAATCCGAGATTGAGAACGCCCAGGAGAAGTTCAAGACACTGTCCGAGTCAGTTGAGGCTTCCATAAACGGTATAGAATCCATCAATCAGATGGCAGAGAGTCTGGATCAGATCAAGAATGATATGACGAGCGCAACATCAGATCTCAGCGCGGTTTCCGAAGAGCTTGGAGCTTCCGCAGAGGAGGTCGCAGCCGCTTGTCAGACCGTCACCGATGCTTGTGTGGATACTCAGACCTCCACAGCCGAAATGCGCGGCATCAACGACGAGATGAGCGATGCGATATCGTTCTTTAAGCTCTCATAAGTCAAAGCGGTGAATTGCGCTGACTAAAATATACAATATGAAAATAAAGGAACCACTGATATGACCGGTGGTTCCTTTTAATTTACCCGGCTGTGATATCCCCCATCAATGCCGGCTCATTTTTGCTATCGAGCTAAGTGTCGGGATCGACACAGGGCACACATCCATGCAGCTGAAGGATTTTGAGCAGCCAGCGGCGAAGTGCTTACCGAAAGCCTTTTTGGTCTCCCTCCTTTTTTCTTTATTCCTTGCCGAAACAAGATAGCAGTCGTTTGCAAAAACAGCGCCAAAAAAAACAGTTCCGTTAGTATAATTCGGACATACCTCCAGACAAAGCCCGCACTTCAGACATTTGGCTGCAGTATACTGGTGTTCATGCTCTCTTTCCTTCTTTTTACGATTCTTTATATCCTGCTTTTGATATGTCCCGATATACATATCTGTTTTTTTCAGGTTTTCAGAGATCGACGTGCGATCCACTATGAGATCATGTATAACAGGGAACTTACTGAGCGGTCGGATCGATATTTCATCACCCTTCAGATCTCTTAAAAATGTATCGCAGGCAAGTGCGGGGCGTCCGTTTATCACCATGGCACAGCCTCCGCATACTGCCTGAAGACACGAACACTCCCATCCGATACGGGTAGTTTTATCACCATTTTCATCCTTTATGTCATCATTGAAATTTATATGATCCAGAAGTCCTGCCACGCTCATATCTTCGGACACGTCCGCGGTAAAGCACTGCCAGTACGGCATGGATGACGGATCCTCCTGACGCAATATCCTAACTCTCATAAGCACACTCCTTATCAAATCTCACTGCGTGATCCCCATCCTGATATGAAACGATAGTTGCCGCCCGGTAGTCTTGACTTTCCCCGGGATAGTCAGCCCGGTAATGAGCGCCCCTGCTTTCCATCCTTTCTACGGCACAGGACAGCATCGCTTTGGCAAGTGTCAGCATCGCTCCGAGAGTATAGTTTGCGTAGCGGGAAACGCTGCTGTCATAGCGGAGCCTCTCAGCTATTGAAATATAATATTCAACATCATTTATACCGTCCTCCAGCGAAGCCCTTTCACGGATGATCCCCATGCTTTTATTCATTGTCTCGGAGAGCAGATCCCGGATATACATAACAGGGAAGGGACTTTTTTCAGAGATGATCCTGTCCATCCTGTTTTTCTCGTCACTGATAAACCCGGCAAAATCCGGTTTCTCCCTCACGCTCTCTCGTCCCGCGACCTCCTTGGCAGCGAGTCTTCCGCTGTATACCGCCGCAAGCAGGGAATTGCCGCCAAGACGATTCGCTCCGTGGTATATCGAGGCACACTCTCCTATAGCAAACAGATTTTGGATATTTGTCTCATGGTTGTTGTGAACCGCGATCCCTCCCATAAAAAAATGCACCGACGGACTGACCGGTATCGGCTCTTTGGTCACATCGATACCGCGGTATTTCTCACACAGAAGCCATACCTCATGCAGTCTACTCTTTATCAGCCTGTCCGGCAAAAATGAAATATCAAGAAAAATCTCTTCACCTGTATTTACCATCTGACGACTGGTCACATCACGGGTCATAAGATTTCCCTTGTCGCCGAAAGCAGCTTCCATGAAGTATACTCTCTCGCCATTTTTGATGTAAAACAGCCTTCCGCCCTCTCCGCGCGCTGCTTCGGATATGAGCATTTTTTTCTGTGAGGTCTCGAGGGTAGTAGGGTGATACTGGATGAACTCGAGGTTTTTGAGCTCTACACCCTGCTGAAAAAGGCGCCCCACGGCATATCCGTCACACTGCGTGGAGCCCGTGGTCTTGCCAAACAGAGCGTTTTGACCGCCCGTTGCCACGATCACCGCATCTGCGTACTCGACAAGCAGACTCCCGCCTCTCTCATCAAACAGGAGTGCTCCGTAGCACACTCCATCCTTTATCAGAGCCGAATGGAAAAACACCCACGGTCTTCGCTCGATCAGACCGGCAGACTCAAGTCTCCTGGCATCCATCACCAGACCCGAAACGATCTGCTTACCCGTCGAGGTCCCGCAAAAGCAGGTACGTCTGAAGCTCTGCCCTCCGAATGCCCTTCTGAGCGGTTTGTTGTCATCATCTGTGGTAAATACCGTCCCCAGACGTTCCAGATATCTGATGATACTCTCCGCTTCTCTACACAGTCCTGTTACGGACTCAGTTCCCGCAATAAATCTTCCTCCCCTCAGCGTATCCTCTATGTGACAGCTTATGGAATCCCCCTGTGAACATGGATCAAATACCGCATTTATCCCGCCCGCTGCCATCACGGACTGCGACCGCTCTGAAGGATACGGAGAGACTAACAGCACATAGACTCCCTCCTCCGCCAGCATAGTCGCACAGCTAAGTCCCGATATTCCACCACCGATAACTACTGCTTTCTTCATATGTCCCCCTTCTTTGTTGCCTCCCTGCATGAAATCGAGTAGGGAAGATATGATCGCACCCTACTCGCCCGCGAGCCGCCGGTCAGCCTTTGCTGACATATTCCTATCGGCGGCTCTGCGATATAAACTAAGAATACACTGATAAATTCAGTGTATCCTTAATTCCCTCCAAGAAACATCTCCGCCTGACCCTTTATCACAACTATACAGGATGCTGCAAATACCAAAAAGAAAACCACATATAATATCACATCCAAGACTTTTTTCAGCCGCTCCGATGTCAGTATCCCCAGAGTCACAAGCCCCTTCGTAAGCGAAAGCGATATATGGGTGATCACACATGCAAAGAATAATACCTCACCAAGCATCAAAAGTATGATATAAATGCCCAGTCCCTGCTCCGCCGAAGCCCTCATCAGGTTAAAGGTATTGATATGAAGTATGAGCAGCGGAAGTATAAGAATAGCCGAGATCCTCTGCAATATGGTACCTATATTCTGTTTTATATAGAGCTTTCCTCTGCCTTTATCACCCGTAAAGAACATTATCAGCATGCCGCAGACAGCATGCAGGCATATCAGGATCATACATGGATAAGCCGTTATACTTTTTATAAATGGGTTATAGTAAAATGTCACATACGCAAACACATTGTATCCGATATGCGCAAGCATAAAAATAATCGACAGCTCTCCCAATAGAGCGTTTAATTTTTTTAAGAGCATTGTTGACCTCCCCTTCTTCACGGTATACTTAGGGATACACTGATTAAATCAGTGTATCCCTTAAGTCCCTCCGGGTGGATGTAAGGATAACAGCTGGTTTTCATTTTTCACAGCCCATTTTTATAAAGAAGCTTTTCTTCTGCGTCTCATCACCAGCGTAGCAAGCAATGCTCCTATAACCATCCCGACTCCGCCGCCCAGCACAACAGATCCGGTAGAAAACATAGATCCTGCCGTGGAAAGCTCTGTTACTGTTTTTTCCTCAGTTTTGTAGTGAACATATATCGAGGGCGCACTGCTGTTAAACAGATATGCTTTTTTATTTAAGTTACAAGCCGACACTGAACCGAATTCATGGATACCCGTTTCATATCCTGAAGGAAGCTTATCATCCTGATATGAATATTTAAGTGAGTCCGCAAGGATAGGATACCCGTCCTCGTATCTGACCGAATACAGCGCAAGCCACTGACGACCTATATCACCGTTTAAGTCAGCCTTATCCTCCATAGCCTCATAATTTTTCTTTTCTATGTCGGTACTGCCTTCTGTTCTGTTACACCTAACGGCTCTGTAGTATACACTTGTCTTTCTGTGTTTTTTTAGGATCGTTTCACCTTTTGAATTTTCCGCGGTGATATCCGCCGCATCTACCATGATATTGGGGATCGTAGCAAAATCAACGTTATAATAATCCATAATATCAAGTATTGTCATGGTCAATGAAAGTGCTGTCATAATAACTACCAGCACTGATAAACCGATAAAAAGCTTTTGTGTAAAGCTACTGGCCCAGCCGTATTTCGGAACACTTATTTCAGATATCAATTCTCCCGATCTTTCACCTGCGATCTCTACTTTTTCGTAACCTAAAAACACAGACCCATATTTCGCCAGAACTGTTGCAGATGCCATTATACTAAAAACTGTTCCTACCCATAGTACCGCAGGCAGCGCACTCATATTATAGCCTTCTTTTTCACCGGATGAAGCCTTTTCCCTGAGGGCATCCGATGTGAGTGCCACACCTCCTTTTTCATATACCTCTCTGTCGACCCCCTCATATATAGATGCGGAATCAATATCTGCTTTTCCCATATAGTCCTGTACATCCTTGTATGTATCCTCATCTGCCATTGCCAGAGAAAACAAATCATCAAACGACAGAAACTCCAAGCCTGCTATCTGTCCCGCAGAAAGAGCATCTACTATGGGATAAAGACTTCTTATACCGTCACTGCCTGACACTTCGCTATAGTCTCTGCTGAAGAAATCAAGCAGTGTACCACCGTCATAGTTTACGGTATCAAGGTATTTGCATATTTGGACAGTGCGGGTCTCATAAGCGCGTCCAAAGAGCTCTTTACCGGTCTCTATTATTTTGTTTTGCTCCTCTTCACTTGAATTATCGGTATCTATTTTATTTATCTCTTCAACCTTTTTATCTATATCTTCTTCAGTAGCTTCCAACTCATCGGCTGTATCCTCGTAGTTTATTACCTCATCATTGAAGAGCTTCCATTTTTCAAGAAGAGCTTTGGCAGTATCATTATACTTTTTATCAAGCTCGTTATAAACATCTGACTGCGATGTCAAGCCCGTTTTTTCGGATTGTATACGTTCCTCCAGATCTTCAAGGGTAGTAGATGCAAACCTGTCGACCCAGGTGTTATCTTCTGTATCCGCAGCCTTTGTCAAAAGTGTTTCCATAGTAAGCACTGCCTGACCGTTCGCCTGCATCAGTATCGTCAGGATATCGGCGTGATTTTTCTTTTCATCGTCGGAAAGGGCATTGTATGCGCTGTCACCCATCTCATACTTTGTTTTCTCAAGGAGCAGATCACCCATAGGCTTACCGGTATCATCATCCGTAAGCCTATTCAGCATTTTTCTCATATATTCTGAGCGCTTATAGTTAAGTGATGCTTTAGGCTTGTTGTGATTAGTACGGTATTCTTCAAGTGTTGAGATAAACCTGTCTATAAATGGTTTGATCTCTGAATCCATCGTCCTTTCCATAAGGAGGTTGTACTCCTCTATCGAATATCCGCCATTCATATTCATAACCGCAAGGTCGGTGATCGCCTGCTTTTCATCGGATGTAGTCTTGTATCCGAGGTAGACGATTTTGTCCCTGGCACCTTTTTTCAATTTGCTTCCTGTTCCGGCGTCTTTATTCAGGTCCGCATTGTTTCCTGAGTCATCCTTAAGGATGGTAAACCCTTCGGCTTCAAGTTCTTTTTTCGCTTCATCGTCAGTCGCGCCCATTCCGACACGCACCTCTTTGATGTATTTGCCGCCCTTGTCGTTTTCTGCCGCACGAGCCACCTTCGGCAAAACTATAGTATCCGGCTTCGGTGCAGCATCGCAAAGTGGTGTGACGCTTAAGATCACAAAGCTCATTGCAACTGCCAGAATCCTTTTGATCATTGAATTCATAATTTCCACTCCTTTCATATCTATATACGGAATTTTCTGTGATTTATCAAGAAATTCTCTGATTGGATCGTTCAATGAGCATATTATATCACACCAAAGGGGACAAAAAGGGGACAAACCCGGTCACCCATATTTAAGACAGACTCTTGAAATATTCCGACCTCGGACTCGAAATAGCAGTGCTGAAATACTTAGCTCTTGTTTCCAGTGTGGCATATACACTTTGTGGGATACTTCTGAAGAAAAATGATGTGTCAAGGATCGCTGTATACGGCTTTGTGACGCCCGTTACGGGAGTGATCCTCTCTATGATCATTCTCGGAGAAGGAGAGATTTGAACAATCCCCCTGCTCTGAATATCACAAAAAAAGGAGGGTTTGAGCCTCCAGTTTCCTTTATAGAACCAAGTATAGAACCAAAATCATACCATCTGAAGTTTTTGCCTATCTGCGATCATATCATGATATGCACTTCTAAGACCGGATGAAACTCTCAATGCATCCATCGCCTGTTCTTCCGATATATTCATACTATCCATGATGCTGATAATATCGTCAACCTTTGTCCTATCCACAGCTCTATCTTCTATCCCCTGTGATAAATTACACATACTCTCCGCCTCACTTTCCATTTC
>JAGBOK010000082.1 GCA_017633905.1 Eubacterium sp.
AGTATTTTCATCGTCTGATACTAAAATTGCCAGAGTGAACAGCTCGGGTACCGTGATACCTGTAAGTCCCGGAGTCGCAGTGATCACGGCACGGTGCGGTGGTCAGGAAAGTATATGTTTTGTAACGGTCACTAAAAATGTTAATTATCTCGGTCATAATCCGGGACAGGAAAAAGCTCTGCGTGCATTTATAAAAAAAGCGGCGGCATCAGGTGCTGATATCAGTACCGATACAGATGATAGTTGTTATAAATGGGATGAGGATGGTTATTTAAAGCTTGTATTTTTTGATGATATCGGTCTGAAGGGAAATCTTGATTTTAGTGCATTTACAAGACTAAATACCATATATATGTATGATTGTCCTGATGTTACCGGTATCGACGTGACAGGATGTGAGAAATTAAAGATCCTGCACATATATCAATATGATGACAGAGGTTCGATAAAGAATATAGATCTGTCCGGCAATAAAATACTTGAACATTTGGTGCTGGACAAACAGGAGATAGGGGAGATAGATCTGTCTCACAACTCAGAGCTTAAATTTATTTCATTTTCAGGTCTGCCTGCAACATCTATTGATACAGGCAAAAATACGAAGCTTGAATCATATATGCTCGAGGATATGAATATAGACTCACTTGATATTAGCGGCAATAAGGCTTTAAAGCAATTATGCCTGACAAACTGTGAAATAAAAAATACGGATACTATTGATGTGAGGGGCTATGCTTCACTGGAAAAGATGACATTGGAGGGACTGTCATGGCTTAATAAGCTCTATGTATCAGGATGTGAAAAGCTTACGAGGGTGATCGCAACGAAGACCGGACTGACAGAGCTTGATTTTACCGGCTGCAAGGCTTATGAAGGCTTTGATCCCTATGATTTTGGCGGCTCGGGGATAAAGAGGCTTAAATTTAACGGTTGTTCTTCCATGAAGGAGTTTTCTTATGCATCCAATTTTACCCATACTGAATTGGAGTCGGTCGAT
This sequence comes from Eubacterium sp., assembly GCA_017633905.1. Lineage (GTDB taxonomy): Bacteria > Bacillota > Clostridia > Lachnospirales > Lachnospiraceae > Eubacterium_F. The sequence continues at coordinate 998 of JAGBOK010000082.1, forward strand.
CTGTCCGGCTGCACGGGACTGACAGAGCTTTCTCTGCCAAGCAGACTTTTTTCTACAGTAGATATCAGAAGCTTTCATAATCTCAGAAAAATTGACATTGATTCTCTGCCGGCGGGTATCATTACACCGGGAAAGTATGACGGTCAATATGAGGGGGATATCGATCTGTCGGGACTGGGTGAACTAAGAGAGGTATTTATAAGCGGAAATCATATTAAAAATCTCAAACTGACAGGTGTTAGAAAGTTAAAAAGACTAAAGGCGATCAACTGCGGGATAGAAAGCATAGTTTTTGACCCGGCAGGTCATCCGATGCTGACTATACTTGAGACAAATTTAAATGATCTGAAGGAGTTTATCGCGCCGGATCTGCCTGCGCTCAGGACAGTGTATTTATCGGGAAATAACAACCTCAGTACAATAGACCTTTCCGGTGCTCCTTCCCTAAAGAGCCTTTCTACGGATCCGATAGGAGGAGCTCTTAAAAGCATTGTATTGAACAGCGCCCTTAAAGATAGCGCTGAATTGTCTTTAACACCCAAGAGAATCAAAGAAATCATTACATACAAATAGAGCAGAGTCGTGTATTTATTTTATGCTAACAACCTCTATTATCAGACCCCGGTACATATCGGGGTTGATCTTTTCTTTAAAACTGAATATGTATTTTGCATATGATTTATTGCCTTTTTTTTCAGTGGCTATGCTGCTTTCGCTGATATCGGATGAGACGGAGCCGTCTCTGTATCCGAGGACTATTTCCGAGCCGTCTATCATTTGCATTGTCATGTCAAGCCTGATATCCGATACGCCGAGTTCATCAAAGGGGATCTCGGATACATCTGTTGTGACCGTGATCCCAAGAGGGGTGATGCTGATTTTTTCCACATGGGCTTTCTTTCCGAGAATGGGGTAGCTAACAGATCTGTCAGCAGTTATCACCTTTTTTTTGGAAACGGTAACGGATGATAAAAAGTTTATTTTCCATTTGCCGTTTACCAGAGTTTTGGGTGATGCTCCGTTTGGATCCTGTGTCAGGTCGTGGAAAAAAGCAACCATCGGCTCGTCTTCCTTTAGTTTTTCTTCCGTTGAAAGGCTAAAGATATACTGGGCGGAATTTTCGTTTTCATCATCAGTCACCTTCCCGATCATTTTACATGAGGTAGCACCTCCTATCAGATCGTCAGGATTGTAGCTTTCTCCTTTGCATACTCCAAAATAAGCAAAGGTCACATCATTTGTAAATACGACATCAGGAGAGGCAGAGACGATCAGGCTTAAATATATGTGATGCTCATCCATAACAAGCTCCTGCATTCTGATGGACAGATCCGGCTCGCTGTCCGTATGTACCTTGTGAGAGTGTACGCCTGATTCATCCGTATCATCACTGTTTACACCCAGATATGACAGTATTTGTTTTCCAAACAGCTCAAATATGCCTGCTTTTACCTGTGTCCGGGTAAAGATCAAAGCACAAACAGCCATCACAAATGCTACTGCTGCGGCAATTTTGACGGCACGGTGGGTCCTTTTATTATTTGATTTTGTTTTTTCAGGAAGTGAATCAAGAATATTGTCTATTCTTTCATTGTAGCCCTCGGGAGCATGAAGATCTGATGAGAGCTTTTTTATTCTGTCATCAAGCTCATTCATTGATCCGCCCCCTTTCTAATATATCCCTGAGCATTTTTTTGGCTCTGCTCAGTCTGGATTTTACGGTTCCTACAGGCACGGAAAGAACTTTTGATATTTCCTTCAATGATAATTCATCGTAGTAGAAGAGTACGATAACAAGTCTGAATTTCTCAGGCAGCTGTTGTAAAATATCCGAAAACTCCTCATATTTGTCAAGATGAGAGCCCGACAGAGTCTCGACCGTGTTGCTGTCCAAAAGTGTCAAACGTTTTTTCTTTATTTTCAGAGCTTCGTTTTTTGTGATTTTTGATATCCAGGCCTTGAAGCTCTCGGGTTTTTTCAGCTGATCCAGATGCTCATATGCCAAAAGGATTGCTTCCTCAACAGCATCCTCTGAATCCTTTTCATTTTTCAAAATTGCCCATGCTATGAAGTACAGCTTTTCGCTATACTCTTTGACATTGTTGCAAAATGTCTCCTTATCCATTTACAGACATCCTTTCGTTACATATAAAATGCAAGCACAAACCACCCCAAAACTAAAGATTCGTCTGCGACGGAAAAGGTTCCGTAAAATTCATAAAAAATATTCTTTTTTTTAGCACATTATATTATACAGGAAAAAAACTGCTCTTGCAAGACGTAAATTCCATCTTTTTGAAAATGTATTTGAACTTTTTCAGGATGTATGATATCATAATATATGATGTTTCGGATGGGTGGAAATGAAACGGTCGGAAGCTTTCGTGTGCTTCCTGTATTACGTATAATGGAAGGGAGATTCAGATGGACCTGAATTTTGACAGTGAAGAGCTGATCTGCAGCAAATGCGGAGGACTGATGTTTTTTAAAGGTCAGGGATTGTTTCAATGTGAGGACTGCGGACATGAGTACCTGAATGATTATGGAAAGGTAAGGAGGTTTTTGGACAAGAGAGGACGCGGTACAGTGCCGGAGATATCGGCGGCAACAGGTATCGCGATCAACAAGGTCTTATCTTTTCTAAAGGAAGGCAGGATCATGCTGACAAGTGATTCCGTATTGAAGCTTCACTGTGATTGCTGCGGAACTGTCATCAGATACGGAACTCTCTGCGACAGATGTTCTCATAAAATACGGATCGGCGAGATCTCCATGAAAGAACCGACCGGAAGCCCGCTTGACACTGCAACAGGCACTTATAAGGTGCTGTCGACCGAACCGGGAAGCGGGATGAGGTTTATCAACAATCAGTCGGAACGTATCAGAAAACAAAACAAACAAAAGGAGGACAACCAAAAATGATGAAGAATTGTTTTACCCGTAAAGCAGGCAGCTTTATTATCATGTTGTCATTGGTGCTGTCGGTATTGTATGTGCCTGATTGTACCCTGTCGCTTGCTCTTGACGGAACGTCGGATGATGTGACGGATGAGAGCGGCGTTATATACAGGTGCATCACGGACACGACAAGTGAGGATTACGGAAAAGCCGTGCTGTCAGAAGTCAGTGATGCCAAAAAGGCAAGTCTTACATCCTATGATATCAAGTCAAAGGTCACATTTGGCGGCAGGGACTATACCGTCACCGAGATAGGAACAGCCACAAGCAATGCGTTTCGTGATTGTACGGCACTGACCTCAGTGACTATACCAAATACTGTTGAAGAAATTGATGACAGTGCATTTAAAAACTGTACATCACTTAACAGCATAGTAATTCCCGATTCAGTCGAAGAGATCGGTGACCAGGCTTTTTTTGGATGTGTGTCCCTTTCTTCAATAACATTGCCTAAAAAGCTAAAGGAGATCGATGAAAGGACATTTTCTGAGTGTGCGATGCTTTCAAAGGTCGTGATCCCCGATGGCGTGACAAAAATAGAAAGCGGCGCATTTCAGATCATATCGACCGCAGATATAGGCGGAGGATTAAAGGAGATCACCGTACCTAAAAGCGTGATATCCATCGCGGATGATGCGTTCGGACTAAATCACAAGATGACAATGTATGGCTACAAGGGCTCTTATGCAGAGACCTACGCGGGTAAATATGATAATATTACATTTGTTCCGCTTGACGGGAGCAGCACAGAGCCGGGCGCTGTCACTACTCCGACTACGGATGGCAAGGTCTATTCAAATGCGTATTTTTCAATGACAGTGCCTGCAGAGTATCTTGACAAGGTGATGATCACCGTTCCGGATGGAGGCGAACCGGGCATTGTTGTCGCATCAAAGAAGTGTTATGATGAATCAAATGGAGGGATGGGCTATTTGTGCCGGTTTGTAGCCTATACCGATGAGTCATATGAAGATGCGCCAAGCTATGAGATAATAAAAACATCCGGCGGACAGACTATTACCCAGGAAGATCCCACGGATACACAGACTGAAACCCGGTCAGATGCAGCAAAGGCTGAGTATAAAGAGCTTCTTTCGAGCGGTCTGCTCTCTTCCATGATTGCATCGATGCAGGTAACCGAGCCGCCCAAGGCAACAACTATCAAATCAGTCAAGGCGCTTAAAAAGAAAAAGGTAAAAGTAAACCTTAAAAATGTGGCTGGTGTTGAAGGATATGAGGTCGCATATTCGACCACTAAAAAATTTAAGGATTATGTTGCTGCAGGTATGTCATCAACAAAAGAGACTATATCTCACGGGATCAAGGCAAAAAAGAAGTATTATTTCAGAGCGCGCACTTATGTTTTTGATGAAAACAACAATGTCTTTTACAGTGAGTGGAGTCCTGTAAAAAGTGTAAAAACCAAAAAATAATATTTGTTCAGGCTTATATTCACAGCCGTAAATACTAACAATTCGCTCAGGATGGCGGACGATGACCTGATAGTCAGGATCGTCCGCCGTTTTTATATCGCAGGGGCTGCGTTATGAATTTAGTGAGCAAGCCCATGCTCGATTATTTGTTGACACTTGGTTTGATTTGTGAGATAATTACGACAGTGTTTTTTTATATGCACACGTTCGCCGACGGGAATATGTCAGCGAAGCTGCCCGGCGGACAGCCTGCCGATTGGTTGGAAACAATTGTTACGAGGGAGGACGGGATATGTTAGAAAAGATCGATCTTAAGAAAAAAGCAAACTGGAGTGACTATGATGAGCGCATGGATGCCCTGACGGTGAGGATCGGAGAGCTGCAGCGCGAGGCGAAGGAGCTTGGGATACCTGTGATGATCCTTTTTGAGGGGTACGAGGCGTCAGGCAAGGGAACCATGATTAATCGCATGATAAGAGCACTTGATCCGAGAGGGTTTCAGGTTTTTCCCACGGAGAAGGTGACAGAGGATGAGATGATGCATCCGTATCTGTGGAGATTTTTTACAAAAACTCCTGCCAAGGGGCGCATCCATATATTTGATAAGAGCTGGTATCAGGGCTTTTTCAGTGATGAGCTGACACCCGAGGATATCAGGCAATTTGAGAAGCAGTTTACTGATGACGGGAACCTCATCATCAAATTTTTTCTTGCGATCACGGAAAAGGAGCAGAAAAAACGCCTAAAGTCGCTTGAAAAAGAGAAGTCGACCAGATGGAGAGTATCCAAAGGCGACTGGGAACAGAATAAAAACTTTGATGAGCAGGTGCTTTTGTTCGATAACCTTCTTATCAAGACGGATACACCCAATTGCCCGTGGACAGTGGTTGAGGCAATGGACAAAAAATACGCGGCGATGAAGATAGCAAGAACTCTTGCCGAAAGACTCGAAGAAGCTGTTTCAGAAGCAGAGGCTGAGAAGAAGTCAAATAAGAACATTAGACCGGAGCCTGATGATGATTTCAAAAATGGTGTGCTTGCAGGTATTGATCTTTCCAAGACGATCACCGATGATGAATACAGAAGAAAGAAAAGGATCTGCAAAAGCGCCTGTCCATACTTCACAACAAAATGTATCTAAAGAGAGTCCCGGTCGTACTTGCTTTCGAGGGATGGGATGCAGGCGGCAAGGGCGGCGCCATCAAGCGTATCACGCAAG
>JAGBOK010000083.1 GCA_017633905.1 Eubacterium sp.
TAAACAATAAGCTTCTGTCGATCCTTTCGGGTTTTCTAAGCTGTGACTTTATATACCTTCTTCTTGTGAATTCGGCGGAACCAAACATCACATTCCCCACCTTCAGGTAGCCCTTTTTCATAGAAAGCACCGGATGTATCGCAAACGCCTTTGTGATACTTGCGACCCGTCCCGACACCTGACCTATACGCGCGAGATAATCCATATTATCGACTACAAAGCTCGTATGAACTCTCTTTGTGATGTCTGATACTCTTTCGGCTATCTCGGAAGGAGTGAATCCTTCTTTTACCATTTGGCAGGCTGCCAGAGTCACAAGTCCCTGCCCGCTCGACAGATGCTCACTGTCTATTACCGTTACATTATCAAATGCCTGCGCCGCCTCGATAGCCATGGGGTATGAGGTCTGTTTGTTTTTGGAAGAAATGGTAATATGAATGATATTGTTTGCTTTGGTCAAGAGATCGGCAAAATAAGCTTCATGCTCCTCAACGGTCGGAGGTGCTGCGCTTACCTTGACATCCGGATCCTGCATATATTTTAACAGTGACATGGATTCGATCTCATCACCATCCATAAACCGCCCTTCTTCCGTGATGACTATATGTGAGATCTGCGCAATATGATTTTTCTCGATCTGTTCCGATGACAGATCGGCTATTGTTTCTGTTGAGATGATGACCGCTGCTTTGGGGGCAGTTCTTTTTACCCATGATCTGCTCTCCTCCACGATCTGCTCCTCGGATGTCGCCCTGCTTACCAGATCCTGCGGAAGCAGTCTGAGAAGTTCTCTCTCCATTGCCTCTCCGTTGGTGGGCTTTAGCAGATATCCGTCAAACCCCGCTTTGTCATACAAGACCTTGTTCTCTGCTCCCGCGTTTGCGGTCAGAACCACAAACTTGGCTTCCTTGCAAAGTCCGCCCTCCTGGTTTCTGATGCGCTCCACACACTCTATACCATCCATCTCCGGCATCAGATGATCCATAAAAATTATATGATATGTGTCATCCAGACATTTCTGCAAAGCCTCAATCCCCGATGATGCGGTATCTATGTGGGCTCCCGTATCACGCAAAAGCTTTTCCGCAACAAGCAGGTTTGACGCATTATCATCCACGATGAGAAGCCTTGCCCCCGGAGCTTTTACTGTGACACTGTATTTTTGCCTGTCAGTCACACGGTGTCTTTTAAGTATATCTATGGCTCCGAGTTCATCTTTGTTTACCACCTTTTGGGGTATCTCCACGATAAAGGTCGATCCCTTGGTATATACGCTGTTTACGGTGATCTTTCCACCCATCAGATCGACGAACTGCTTTACTATGCTTAACCCCAGACCGGTTCCCTCGATGTATTTGTTTTTGCTCTGATCCACCCTCTTGAATGCAGAAAAAAGATACGGTATGCTTTCTTTTTTTATGCCTATCCCAGTGTCGCGTATGGTATAGATCATCTCTATCTGATCATTTTGTCCATGCCTGCACTGGACAGAAAGCGATACCTGTCCCTCTCTTGTGTATTTGATCGCATTGTTGAGCAGATTTATTATTATCTGTTTGATCCTGATCTCATCGCCGTAAAGCTCTGACGGCAGATCAGGCGCCAGATCCACCTGAAGTTCAAGCCCTTTTTCTCTTGCTCTCATCCAGTGCATCGACACGATATCCGAGAGCATATCTCCCGTGTAATAGTTGTCCGGCGTCAGCTCCATCTGACCTGCGCGGAACTTGGACATATCCAAAATGTCATTGATCAGGTGCAGAAGTATCTTGCTCGCTCCCTGTATATGTATAGCGTCTGTAGCCACCTCGTCAGAGACATCTTCTCTGAGTATCATCTCATTTAATCCGATGATAGTATTGATAGGTGTTCTGATCTCATGCGACATACTCGAAAAAAACCTGTTCTGCGCCTCAGAGAGTTCTTCTATCTCATGTCTTTGCTCCTCCTCCCTGAGCCTCTCCTCCTTGAAAAATTTCATCTCAAAGCTGATCATACATATGATCAGGGAGCTGACGAGCACCAGCGACATCGCCGAATCCTCATAGGCTACCAGCTCCGTATGCTTTGTAACAAGATCAGGTCTTAAATATGCGATTATATAATACGCTATCTCCAATAAAAAATTTGTAATGAGATAAAACCATTTGAGCTTTCCGGTGATGACCATTGCAATAAACGAGGTCGCAAAAACAAACCAAAGCGGCGCTCCTCCGTCCACACCTCCTCCTGTAAAAAAGGTGATGGGAAGCATCACATATACAGTCAGCGCTGCAAGTATATTGGCACCTATCCTTATCTTATCCTTTTTATATGAAAACAATGATAACAGAAAAAAAACGACAAAGCTGACGCCAAGAGAAATAATATCCGTCACGCTCTCTCCAAGCACGATCCCCAGCACAAATGCGATCAGGATGGCGCTGAGTGCGATCGCCGCGATCAGGACAAACAGTCTGTCATGCACATCCCTTGATCGATCCGATATAATAGCCATGAGTTTTTTAGGTGTCATATACTGCTCCTTTTTTATATATTCTCTGCGTAAAACTCTATAACATCATCTGATCCGGTTTCATCTGATACGATCCCTGATCTCGGATCAAATTCAAACACTTCATCATCCGTACCATCATTGCCGTCTGATTCATCTTTTATATTTAATCCGAGCAATTCGCATACAGCTCCCGAAACCTCCCTGTACTTTTCGATCAGCTCATCGAGTCCGTCGGCTATTATCTCAACATCCTGAGCCTTGGCTGCATCCTCATGCATTTTTGCAAGTGCTGACAAAGCCCCTGCCCCTATGGTTTTTGATGAGCTTTTGAGTGCGTGGACGTATGTCTTATAATCCGTCCAGTTCTCATTCTCATACGCCTTCATTATTTCTTTTCTTTTTTCGGGAGCATCAGATGCATATTGTTTTAGCACGGTCATATAAAACTCTTCATCGTGCATGCAGTATCTCATTCCGGTCTCATAGTCGATCCCCGCTCTTGCAAGCCTCACACTGTCTGCCACAGACCGCGAATTACCGTTCTTTAACTTCTCATGCTCTCTCCCGGCACCCTTCTCGGAGACATTGGACGCAGTGCTTTCAGCCGGTTTTTTATCAGGCTTATGATCAGCCTGCAGTATTTTTTCTGATCCATCCTCTGCCTCAGTGACCGCCTCATCGGTTACATCCCCGGAGCTTTTCTTCTCATAGTGGATCGCGGAAACAGGAAGCACTCTTTTTAGGACTCTCTCCATATCAACAAGATCGATCGGCTTTGGGATAAAACCATCAAAGCCCTCTCTCATAAACATCTCTCTCGCGGAGCTGACTGCGTTGGCTGTCAACATGACTATCGGAAAATATCTCTTGCCCTGTCCCACATCGGAACGGATCCTCTTCATCGTCTCGACACCGTCCATCCCCGGCATCATGTGATCCATAAACACGATATCATATATGTGCTCCGAGCAGGAGCTCACAGCCTCAGCCCCGGACTCGGCAGTTGAGACCTCCATACCGTATCTCTCGAGGATCCCCCTTGCCACTATCAGGTTCATGGGTTCGTCGTCAACAACTAATGCCCTGACGCCCGGGCATCTGAGTTCTCCTGCCGTATTTTCATCAGAATCATAATCTCTGTTGAGTGCCGTTATGACAGGAAAAGCATAGAACGGTTTTTCTATCAGATTGATCCTGCTGCTTTTTGGCAGATGGTAGCTTCTGTCCGCAACGACAAATACGAGCATCCTCTCAGACAGCTCCTCTATAAATGCGGCATCAGACTCATATTCTTCCTGTCCGACAAAAAAATGAGTAAAGGAAAGCTTGTCCTGAAGCTTCCTGAAATCATCAAGATTGTCCACTCTGTGCATGGTCAGGTGAAGTCCCTTGACGATGTTTAGCATTGTTTTGTTGTAAAAATCCCTGACCCTCGGAACTTCAAACTTCTCAAACTGCAGATAACCTCCGATGGTAATTTCCCCGGGTCTTGCCACTGACATTGCCGGAGACGGATCAATGACCTTTTGCGGGAGAGATATCTTTACTGTCGTGCCGACTCCCCTTTTGCTCTCCATAGTGAGAAAACCGCCAAGTATAGAAACAAATCCCGACACGATGGAAAGCCCGAGCCCGAGCCCGCTCGTAGATCTCGTCCTGCCGGAATCCGTCTGGTAGAACTCATCAAAAATATGCTCTACCTCCTGTTCCTCCATACCCACACCGGTATCAGTCACCTCGATCCTTAAATTCACGCCATAATCCTGCGGTGTGGTATAGAGCCTGACATACACTCCTCCGCTCTTTGTATATTTCAGTCCGTTGCTTATCAGATGCCAGAGTATTTTTTTTACTTTGTTTGCGTCTGACTTCAATACGTTGGGAAATGCAGGGTCTACATCTATCACGAGCTGAAGACTGGTATCCTTCAAGACCTTCAGCTCCTCCACGACATCATTTAACAATGACGAGATCATATAGTCTTCTTCATTGATAAAAAGCTGTCCTCTGTCTATTTCCGAATAATCCAAAATATCACTTATCTGTTCCGACACCCGCTTGCCGGCGTCCTGTATGGAATACATATGATCCTTTATCACGGGATCTGTTTCTGACTCGGCGCACACATCCGTAAGACCTATGACAACGTTTATCGGAGTTCTGATCTCATGGGAAACATTGGCAAGAAAATCCGTAGCGCTTTTGTTCTCCCTGACCATTGTTTCTATTCTCTCTTCGTATTTTTCTTTGACCCTTCCCCACGCGTTTACAAGACGGTTGACAACTATCCCTGCGAAAAAAACGATGACAAACGACCACACGGTTCTGACTATCCTGTCGACCTGATCGACAAACTCCATATCGGCACCGTTTTCCACAAGATGAACGATCATGCCCAGATATCCCACTCCCGAACACACCGGTATCCAAAAACGCACCTGCGTCATGGCGAGCAGAACAAGCGCCACTATGACAACAGGCACAGAGTCAAATACAGTCTCAACATTGCAGCTGTAATAAAACATCTCAACCAGCAATACCACTGCATATATATTTATTCTAAGCTTCTCATCGGGCTTGCCGAGCACATGCATCGCAGGGCATACCACAAACGCCGCGACCGCAAGCGGTATGGTCCATTTTTCCCAGTTAAGCAGGAAATTCAGGATTATCATAAGAACAGAAAATCCCATTATTACAACTACAAGAGAGATATGAGAAAGCTCTCTGATATCATCATTTACTTCCGGCTGCTTCATAACTCCTCCGTTCTGAACTCTCTCATCTGATAATCAGTATCCTCATCTATCATGGCGAGCATGCAGTCCGCAAATACAGGGTCAAACTGTGTACCCTTGCCCTTTACTATCTCTTCCCTGACGCGCTCCTGTGACATCGGATCACGGTAGCTTCTGTAGCTCGTCATGGCATCATAGGCATCGGCAACCGCTATTATCCTTGCTTCCTCGGGTATTTCTTCTCCTCTTATCCCGTCGGGATAGCCCCCGCCTCCGTATCTCTCATGATGCCACCTCGCACCCACGGCAAGCTCCGGCAGCCCCTTGATCGCTTCGAGGATCTGGGCTCCGATCACGGGATGGGCTTTGATCATCTCATACTCGGCATCGTTCAATTTTGATGGTTTGTTGATCACCTCATCCGGTATTCCGATCTTGCCTACATCATGAAGAAGCCCCATCATATATATATTGTTTTGTTTTTCAGAGGTATATCCAGATCTTTTGGCTATCTCCATCGAGTATTTGGCAACCCTTGATGAATGTCCGTTTGTATAAGTGTCCTTGGCATCGATGGCTCCGGCAAGAGCCATCACTATCTGCAGTGAGAGCTCTTCATTCTCGGCGGATTTTTTCTTTACCTCATTTGCCAGATCGCGCTGCAGCCTCACAAGCTCGATGATATGCCTGACACGGATAACCAAGACCTCCGGAACAAAAGGCTTTTTTATAAAGTCCATTGCGCCTGTTTCAAGCCCCCTGGTCTCAGTCTCTCTGTCTTCATTGGCGGTTAGAAAAATAACGGGAACCTCATCGTCTCCATTGTATATGCTCTTTAGTCTTTCAAATGTCTCGAAACCATCCATCTCCGGCATATCTATATCAAGCAGGATGAGATCAGGTCTCTCGTGCGCATTCAGATAGTCAAGCAATGCCCGTCCCGACTTAACAGCCGTGACTCTGATATTGTTTTTGCTGAGGATAGTTCCTGCCATCTTCAGATTGGTCACGTCATCGTCAACAACAATGACCCAGTCAAGGCGTCCCGGGGTATTGATTCCAGTCATTTCCATATAATACCTCATTGCTTTCTCTGTCAACACAATCGTTATTATTCACGATTTGTAACTCATGATCTACATCCTCGATCTGAAGAAATCATCTATCTCCTTGACCCACATACCCGGTGGCATTGATTTAAGCATATATTTCTCGGGTTTAAGAGATAAAACGCTCATCACACTCTCCTTGTCATCCTTGGCAGTAAGCATGATGACAGGGGTATCCTTGGTCGCAGGTTCTGACCTGATCATGCCGAGCACCTGGGCGCCGCTCACGACCGGCATTTCATAATCAAGCAGTACCAGATCTATCTTGTTTTTGACAAGCAGGGTAAGGGCATTCATTCCCGAGCTCGCCATATATACCTTGTATTTTTCCGACAAAAGATTCTTGATCATGCGCAGCATTGTCGGATCATCGTCAACTACAAGTATGCTTCTTTCGAGCACACCGCTCTCCCCGAGACTCACGACCGCGTCAAGCTCTTTGATCAGCTCATTGTTGTTCACCGGTCTGTTGAACGCCTTTTTTATAATGGCTTCGCTCATCACCTTCCGGATCTCCTTTAGATCCTCGGGATTGCCTATCAGATATAAAAATACACCTCTCGATCCGACGTTGTCCTTGCAGTAGGTAAGCACCTTTTGAAGCTCCTCATTCAGCTCCTCTACATACAACACCCATATATCGGGAGTTTGTTTTAATCTGTATATCGCGTCCACACTGGTATCCACTGTTGATACGACATATCCTGCCTTTTCCATTGCCGTCACGGTTGCATGCACCATAAATCCTTTTGCATTGCCGATCATAAGCACTTCTTTTTCCATAATGACATTTCCTCCGTCTGTCATATTCTATACCTGAATTCCGGCGTTTTTTATCCGAGCTTTTTCTATCCAAGGCTGTCCAACAGCCCGTCATGGTCAAGCTTCATCAGCATATCGCAGATCATTTCAAATTTCTCCTTTTCCGCATCCGGTATTTTATATTCCTTCAGCATCTCTATGATGGCATCAGCACTGTCATAATCAAATGCATCCACATATTCCCTGATACCGGCATAAGCCTCCGTGAGAACCGGTATGTCGATCTCCGGTCTTTCATCTGTCTCACCGGGACTCTCAAAAATAGCCTGCAGCTTCTCTCCGAGCAATCTGTAATCCGCCAGAAGCTTCGGTGTGAGATCATGGATCTCGTCCCAATTCTCATCGTCTCCGCACATTTCAAGATGAGCAGCCTGTGCGGACAGCTCCAGTGCTCCGATAAGCCTTGCCGAGCTTTTGAGAGCGTGTACCTTGACGGTATAATTTTTTGTATCAAGCTCACTAAAATATTTCTCTATCTCGTCGGGACCTGTCTTTGCTGCAGAAGCGAAATCCTCTACCGCATCAGCGAGGATCGCCTCCTTCATACAGTTGGCGATAGCCGCATCATAATCGATCCCGTCTATCAGGATAAACTGTTTCAGATACTCATTGACAGGCTCATGTCTGCCCTCTGTCAGAGCGACAGAGACGGGCTCGAACACAGCTGCCCCGGTACCGGAGCTGCCACTTGTACCCGTATATCCGTTTTCCGGATCCGTTTCCTTTATATATCCCTCATCTCCGGGGCGAAGCACCTTGTCATCAGGCAGCATCGAAGTCATGGTATTTTCAAGCTTTTTACTGTCGATCGGCTTGGTCAGATAGTCATCAAAGCCTGCCCTGATAAAGCGTTCTCTGGCACCGGATATTGCATTTGCCGTAAGAGCCACTACCGGAGTCCCTGTAATACCCGGTTCCGGCAATTCCTTCATTGCAGCAAGAGTCTCTATTCCGTCCATACCCGGCATTCTCTGGTCTAAAAAGATCATATCAAAATGCTCGTTCTTTACCAGTTCCAAGGCTTCTTTGCCGCTCATTGCCGTCTTTATCCGTACTCTTGTCGGCTCCAAAAGTCCGGTTATCACGGTCAGGTTCATCTTGGTATCATCCACAACAAGTATTCTCGCATCCGGAGCCTGGAACACAGCCTCATATGCCTCCCTGCTTTCTATGGAGCGCTCATACATCTCAGAGAAATTGCCCATCGGCTCCCAGGATATGACCTCCTGACTCACACTGAACCTGAATTCAGACCCCTCACCGTAGATGCTCTTTACTTCAAGTGAAGAGCCCATCATATCGAGAAGCTGTTTGACTATGCTCATTCCGAGTCCCGCGCCCTCGATATTTCTGTTTCTGTTCTCCTCTATCCTCTCAAACGGTGTGAACAGGCGCTTTAGATCCTCCTCCTTCATGCCTATTCCGGTGTCTGTTACGGATACGTCAACAGCTACATGCTTTTCGTCTTCCTTTTTGTATCCTACCCGCATCGAGACTGAGCCTGTTTCGGTATATTTTACGGCGTTATTAAGTATGTTTATTATGCACTGCTTGATGCGTATCTCATCACCGATCAGAAGATGAGGTATGGTCTCGTCCACATCTACGTTGAATGTGAGCCCCTTCTCCTCTGCCTTGACGGATATCATGTTTACCAGATCATTGAGCGTGGAGCTCATTTCATATTCCACGGGAATGATCTCGAGCTTTCCTGCCTCTATTCTGGAGAAATCGAGCAGATCATTGATGAGGCTGACCAGAGTCCTGCCTGAGTTCTTGATGTCAGTCGCATACTTTCTTATCCTCGGATCATTTGATTCCCTGAGTATCATCTCATCCATGCCAAGCACCGCATTGATGGGGGTGCGGATCTCATGAGATACATTTGAGAGAAAGTTTGACTTCGCCTCACTCGCCTTCTGTGCTACTCTTAAATCCTCTTTGAGCTTTTGTTCCTCCTCGACTCTTTGAATATACTCTATGACTTCATTGACGGTATAGAGCATACTGCCGTAGAGCTGTCCGACCTCATCTTTCGTGTTTACCTCAAGCTGTCCGAGCTCCTCTGCCGCATTGAGTCTTTTTTCTATGGAATCATCTGCAAAATCATCCATTATTTCCGCCATGACGGTAATCGGCTGCACCGTGCGTCTTTGGAGTATAAAATTGATAAGAGCCACAAAAGGCATTATGATATCAAACAGGAACAAAATCAGCTTTATATCAAAGGCAATGCCCTCACTGTTGAGAACAAACATGTTCGCGACCTCTGAATCACCAAACACTGCCAGGCGCGTGCGATTGATAAATTTTTCAAACATATGGAGCTGTCTGTCTCTGATCATATTATCAACGGATTCAGGCGGCGCTCCATCTGCCGCCGCTCCGCTGACTGCCGGTACCCCACCCTGTCCGTCTGCTGCAGCAATACCGGAGGCTGCTGCCGTAACCACATCCGGTCCTGCTCCGATCATAAAGTCGGGACCGTCTTTGTCGTCAGGCTTTTGGTCAGGCTTGAAAAAAACCGAAGCGTTCACCCCTCCCGGAGAAACTGCCCCGCCGCTGACAGCCCCCTCTGCCTGTCGGTTCATTACGACCTCGCCGAGCTCGGGGATGAGGGCGTTGGCAACAAGCGCTGCCGCTATACCAAGAACCAAAGCCTCAATACTCAAAAGAGCCATTATCTGATGACCAAGTCTGTGCTTCGGACGGCGTTTCATGTATTCCGAATACTGCCCGTTTTTCTCATGATTGTGAAAATTTCCAACCGGAAACATATTCGCTATTTTCTCAGGAGTAAAACGGTATATCAGATATAACACCATAAGCCCCAGAAAAACCTGGATCCCGACCTCGAGCATCTCTTCTTCGAGCACTATTGAAAGCGCACTTGAAAAATCGCTCTGTGCTACGAGATAGTTGATAAAAACAAACACATAATTCATGAAAAAGCCTGCGATAATACTGGTTATCACAGCCTTTCCCACTGTTTTTAAAAATCTCTTTTTCCTGCACAATTCCACAACATATAAAAGCACCAGATGAAACGTCAGATAAAAGGTGTCCGCCGTGGAAAAATAAATGGATGGTATCAGCAGGATGACATATGTAAATATCCCGCTGTTGCTCCCGTAAAGACCTACAACGAAGATCATTGGAAA
The DNA here is from genome assembly GCA_017633905.1 of Eubacterium sp. Taxonomy (GTDB): domain Bacteria; phylum Bacillota; class Clostridia; order Lachnospirales; family Lachnospiraceae; genus Eubacterium_F. The sequence goes on from JAGBOK010000083.1 coordinate 10,328, forward strand.
TGTATATCCGAACATAAATATAACATCGTCTAAAATGTCATTTCCCGAATCAAATCCAAAATATGTATAACAAAACAAAAATGAACCGGCAACTATTATGGTAATGACCTGAATGATCCATGATTTTTTACTTCTTTTGCCCAATTCTCTCATGCTCTGTTCTCCGTCCTTCTGCTGCTACTCTAAGTATGCTCCAAGCCAGCTCTTGACCTCTCTCCAGTATGTTCCGGGATCGGTATATATACTCACCGCATGCTCGGCACCCTTGATGCTCACAAGCTTTTTGTGCTCGGAACTGCACGCCTCATAAAGAGGCTTTGCCATGTCATACGGAACAAAAGTGTCGATATCTCCATGAATAAAAAGGATCGGTAGCTTTGTTTTTTTCACCTGCTCGATTGGAGAAACATCATGGAATCCATATCCGTATCTGCTCTTTGAGATAGCCTGGCACAAATTGAGGATCGGATGAACCGGTATCCCGTACCCGTCACCTAACTGGTATACGAACTCATCCCATACAGATGAATAGCCGCAATCCTCTATCACAAGCCGTACATTGTCGGGAAGCTCCTCTCCGCTCGTATTCATGACGGTAGCCCCGCCCATCGAAACACCGTACAGAAAGATCTTCGCCTCATGGTCTCTCTGAATAAGCTTGTCGATCCAGCCTGCTATATCGCGCCGTTCCTTGACAGCCATACCGATATATTCGCCCTCGCTTCTTCCGTGTCCTCTGGCATGTCCGGCAAAAACATTGTAACCCATATCATAAAAACGCTTTGCCTGATTTGCTATATCCTGCATGCGGTGGTTCTTGTATCCGTGACAGCACAGTGCATAGACATGTGAATCGCCGTTCTTTACAAGCCTTCCCCTGAGCTTTAGCCCGTCCTCTGACATCTGCTCCATAAGCTCACCGCTCTCCAACCACAAAACAGCATCCTTTTGCCTCTCCTCGAGCCCTTCATCACCCGCGATGTCGCCTGATGGCATTGGCTTATCTCTTTTTAATATGAGATTGACCATTGTAAACGCGATGAGAACAATTGCGGCAATGATGAGTACCGCCTCGATGACAAGACCTATCCACCATCGCATCACACAGAAAAATACCGCCATTGCTGCAAGCAAGACCACTATCAATATCCTCTGCGGCAGCTTACCATTTCTTTTCATTATTATTCTACCCCCTATAGTCCTTTACTGATCGTCATTGTGATATATCCCTGTGATGGAATGTTCTTGTTCCGTCCGCATACTCGGTAACTGTCTGTCCGCTGCCAAAAAGCTCATACTTGTAGGATACCAGCCCTTCAAGTCCAACAGGTCCTCTGGCGTGAAGCTTGCCCGTACTGATACCGACCTCGGCCCCAAAGCCGTATCTGAAACCGTCGGAAAACCTCGTCGAGCAGTTGTGATATACTCCTGCCGAGTCAACCATTTGCATAAATCTTGCAGCATTATCATTGTTATCAGATATGATCGCATCGGTATGATGAGAACCGTGCCTGTTGATATGCTCTATCGCCTCATCGACGTCATCCGCAAGCCTTATTCCCACTATCATATCGAGATATTCCGTTTCAAAATCATCATCAGAAATAGTCTCTATATTTGACGACTGATCACCGATGCTTTCCCCTGATCCGTTCTGTATATCATTGGAGTTGTTTTCCGCAGAGAACAGAATATCCGTGACCTCTTTGGTCCCCCGCAGTCTTA
>JAGBOK010000084.1 GCA_017633905.1 Eubacterium sp.
TCCTGAGTTCCGAAGTTTGAAATAAGCCCAATCGTCCGCAAACCCTTGTGGTTAGCGGAAATTTTTTTGTCAACATTTTGTATTTTCCGCTTGCTTTATTTAGGCTTATGTGGTATAATAAGGTATGGAGGTGGTACATTATGTATCTATATAAGCAGAAACGCAAGGACGGCGATACTTATCTCGCCATAAAAGAGAAGTACTATGTCGCTGGCAAAGGAACCCGTGAAAGAACTATTGAGTCGATCGGTTTATTAAATGAACTAAAAAAACAAATCGATGATCCAATCGCCCACTACACTCAGTACGCTGCTGAATTAACTAAAAAAGCAAATACTGAACGTTCTCAGATGATTTCTATCGATATGGAAGAAAAACTTGAAGTCGGGACCAACGACACCAGAAATGTCGGTTATGGAATTATCAAGTCTCTTTACAAAGAACTGGAATTAGATAAGTTTTGGAACTGGAAGACCAGAGGTAAGCGTGTTAAATTTAGCACGGATCAGATTTTTCGTTTACTAACATTTTCTCGTGCTCTAAATCCAGGCTCAAAAAAGTATTCGTTGGAGAATAAAAACTTCTTCTTTGAACCGTTTGATGGATTCTCTCTCGATGATATCTACCATGCGTTAGACATCATTGCAGAGAATCAGAATGAACTTCAAAAATGGATTTTTGATCATTCAAAAAAAATCTGCGAAAGAGACATGTCTACTTCCTACTTTGACTGTACGAACTACTATTTTGATATAAGTCATCCGGATGTAGACGAACTAAATGATGAAGGAAACCCTGTTGACAAAGATGGGAACCCAGTGTCCGCCAAATACCGGAAAAGGGGTCCGGAAAAGAACCACCGACCTGATCCCATTGTAGAGATGGGACTATTGATGGACAAAAATGGTATTCCGATTGCTTATGACCTGTTTCCCGGAAATGAGTCAGAAAAAGTCCATATGCGTCCCATTATCAATCGTGTAAAAGATGAGTTTGATGACTGCCGGATTATATTTGTGGCAGACCGTGGTCTAAACACATCCGATAACATCTACTGGATGAATGGTGACAATAAGGGAGATACTAACGATCGGGATGGATATGTATACGGACAATCCGTACGCGGAGCTGATGCTGAGTTTAAAAAATGGGTTTTAGATGGTGGATACACATCAGAAAAGATAATAGATGATATAAAAGGAGAAATCACGTTCAAACACAAGTCACGCATCCATCCCAAAGAGCTTCATGTAAACTTGACAAGACATAACAGTAAGAAACCAGTCAAAAAGAAAGTTGTTATTGATCAGAAACAGATGGTTTATTATTCTGAAAAATATGCCAAGAAACAGCGTGCAGATCGTGATGCGATGATAGCCCGGGCAAAGGATCTGATTAATCATCCCAAAAAATATGACCGTATTAGTGCAAAGGGAAGCACTGCGTATATAATAAACATAGCTTTTGACAAGACAACAGGGGAGATCATTGAGGGAAGGGAACTTTCACTTGATATAGAAAAGATACATGAGGAAGAAAAATACGATGGATACTACTCCATCGTAACAAGCGAATTAGATATGTCGGATGAGGAAATGCGTAGGATCTATCGCGGTCTTGCAAAAATCGAGGATTCTTTTAAAGTGACTAAAACATGTTTTGAATCTCGCCCAATATATGTCAGAACTAATGATCATATCGATGCACACTTTGCCACTTGTTTTTTAGCACTTGTACTTATACGATTACTGGAAAACAAACTCGACAATTCATACCCAGTGAAACAGATTCTTGACTCAATAAAAAAATACAACTGCACACATCTTGATGCAAATCGCTGGCAGTTTACCTATTACGATAATATAATCAAAGAATGTGGCAAAGTATTTGAAATGGACCTGGATAAGAAGTATAGAACCCAATTAGATATACGACGACTACTTCATTATTAAGTGGCCGCTACTGCGGCCTTAATTCAAAGATTCGCCGTAGGCGAATCATCCGAGAATGCAGAGTGTCCACAAAAAATAAAAAAAATTAAAAAATCTAAGAATCACTACAAATAAGCCATATAGACGAATCGGCTCATCCCCATTAATTACGGGCGATGAGCCGAATTTACTTCAAAACTTGAGATAGACATACTGTATTATACTAAAAAAGCCCTGCTTATGCATGGCATTTTTAATGACTCTTGATGACCTTTGACACATCTCTGGTATTCGGGTAAAGCAAAGTCACACTTTAGAATTCCCGGCAGACTGTTCTGTGGGGATGATCTTTTAGTCTGCCTCTACCATCCCTGATATCTCTTACACTACTTTGTACCGTTTTTTCTCCTCCTGGAGCGGATCACCATAACGCCGCCCACAAATATAACTGCCACAACACCTATAGTGACAACGATATAAATATTACCATCATTTACAGCCGTACCGGCCTCTGATGTATCTGCCACCGATCCGCTCACGGCCGCAGCCTCTTTTGCCTTTTTCCCATCATCTGATGTTCCCGCTGATCCTGCGTTTTTCTGTGATGTTGTCTGCTCATCTTCTACTGAAGTATCCGTGTCCCTGCGGAAGAATACATATACACCATTCTTGTCATCATTGTATGAAAACCCTGATCTGCCATCTGCATATGTGATATTTTGCGGGGTATTCGGTGATCCGAACATATGAAGGGGTGAATAACCGTTTTTGGGTTTGGAGTCTCCATACTGTATCAGGATCTCATAACCCTTTCCATTCTCCGGAGCAAGTATCGGTTCGCCTGCCCTCTCATCATGTGTTTCATACATAGCCAACCACTGAACGCCGGATCCTCCAAGGGCATCGACCGTTTTTTTGTCCTGATCCGTAACACCCTTGTATGTGATAAATCCTGTCTGCTTTGTATTGTCATAGGTGATATCCACCATGTGATGGGGCACCGGAAGATGCTCCACATTGTAATATTTATAAAGCTGATATGCCGTAAGAGCTATATCCGCAGCAAATAACAATATAGAAGCAACAGCCATCCCCCATTTGAGCCCTGTATATATTCCCATTTTTACTTTAGTCCAGCGTGTACTGTTATACATACCGACCTCATAATATTCGTTCAATGCATTTTTTAAGCCCGCCTGCTTCGCCTGAGAGATTTGTGCCTGTGTCTTTCCGGTAGCCATTTTTTTGATATCCTCAAGTAAATAATCCTTTGTAGCATCAATCGTTTCCCCTGACACCGGGACTTTACCTACATTACTGTCTACAAGATTATATCCTGTTTCAATGGCAGCCTCTCTGATCCTGCCGGCAGCCCACGCAAATGACCCTGCCAGTACGGCACAGCCTACTGCTCCTGCACCGGTAACAAGAGCAAGCTTCTGATAAGAGTATTCATCAATAAATGCATCTACCCAGGTCTTGCCTTCGTCTGTTTTGTATTTTTCAGCATCTGAGGTCACAGCCACACCGCCGTCATCCTTAAAAAGATCCCTGTCGACACCATCATAGATGGACATGGGTGATGCGGAATCCTCCATCGCCGTGACGGTCTTGTCATACTCATCTGATATTTTCCCGATTTCTTTTTTCTCATCAGCCGTGATCTCCGTCGCCTTTCCCTTGGTCAGGTCATCCTGTGCCGTAGAGCGTATGGCCGCGTTTACCAGCGTGAGAATATCAGTGCTCTCATCAAGTGCTGCCCGCTGTCCATCCGTAAGTGAAGCTGCCAGAGGATAGAGCTTTCTGATTCCGGTTCCGTTAAAAACACTCTCATCCTGCATGAAAAAATCAAGCAATGTTTTATCCTCATATTTGTATGAAGCCAAAGCAGTTACTGCGGCATTCTCAGCAATATAGAGTGCTGTGGCGGGATCACTTGCATTGTTTTTTAACCATGTATTTTTCTCATCACCTGACATTTTATCAAGACCGTTTTTCTCTGAGAATTCCTTTATGGCTTTTACATGTCCGCCTATTCCTTTATACTTGTCCTGAAGCAATACAGCATCGGTTTTGTATTTTTCATCAAGCGCCGCTGTAGCTCTCTGTTCATCTCCGTTGAAGGATTTTTTTGCCTGATCAAATAAAAACTGATAGGCATCACCCTTGCTTCCAAGCTGCACCATACGGTCAAGCCATGTCCTGTTGCCAGTATCTGATGCGTATGCCAGCTGCTCCTGCACCATCATAACAACATTTCCGTTTGCCTGAAGCAATATCTTTGTCAGGTCTTCATCCGAAACATCCATCAAAAGATCTCCGAGGCGTTTCTTGGAATCGGGATCAATATATCCGTTCATAAATTTCTTTGACTGCAGAGCCGTAGTCACATTGTTTTTTACATTTTTACGGTACTCTTCCAACAAAGTCTTTAGGTTGTTTACCATATCAGTATAGGTTTTTTTCTGCTCCTCGAGGATCCTTTTATATGAGCCTTCGGAATAGTTTCCCTTTTCGTTCATCAGCGCAACATCAGTAACAGCTTCCGATCTGTCTGTAGTAGTCTCATAACATAAAAATACATTGTTTCCACTCTTGAACTGTGAAAACCCGCCTTTGTTGAGCGTGTCCGGCAAGGATGTCCAACCCGTAACACTGTCGCAGAATGCTTTCGCCTCAAAATCAAAATAGATCCCTTTCACATTCAGAGCATGGAAGCTCTTGATATATACCTTTTCCTTGGATGCGCCCTGCACATGTACTGACGGCACCATAAACGCCATCACAAGCACCATAAGTCCCGCTATCAGTCTTTTCTTTAAGCTCACCTTGTACATTTTTACCCTCCGATTAGTTTTCTATGTGGTCTTTGTTTCAGGTATGATTCTATACCCTTATGTCCAACAGATGTCCAACAAGGGTATTGTTGGATATTTGAAAAATTTTTATTTGACAAAGCCCGAAGCTGAGTTTATTATAGAAAACGACAAAATACTATATTTAGAGCTTCATTATACAGGTAAAAGAATCGTGAATGAAACCGGAGGTTTTGCTTATGATCATTATGCATGGTGATATTGCAGTAGCAGGTATTGGGAAAAATGGTATAGCAAAAATATTTGTTCCTGACCGTATGCCTTATGATTTGTATTTTGAAGAAAAAACCACTGACATAGATTCTCTTGTACAAAATCTTGAAAACTTCTATCATTGGTGTTCCACGCGACTTATTCATATTGACAGAAAATATATCAAAGAAATATTCGGCAGCATCGGAGCCACCCAGCAAATGACAGATCGTGACAGGGCACAGATCGCTCTGTCATATCATGCTCTGTCTCTGCTTGATATTTACTGGGTAAGAGATGATGAAGAACAAGTATTTTTTTCAGATATCAATTTGTATGAACATTCACTAAGCAATGCATTTGCTGATCTGTCGTTAAGAGGCAGATCAATGTCCGTTGAAAATAATCATCTGATCGCTGATGATCTGTCAACACCGGGAATGTTTCCAAAGGCATGGATCAGGGAGGAGGATGGATTCTATCTCATCAAGGACGGTGATGAAGACGCAGTTGAGAGGGAACTGCTCGCAAGCAGGATCGCAGGCTGTTTTGATGTCCCACTGATTCAATATGAAGAAAGCATATATGATGATCTGAGAGTATCAAGATCAAAGATTATCACATCATTAGATATAAGTATTGTTTCCATGGACGCTTTTTTGATCTATACCATCAATCACGATCTCAACTGTTTGAATGAGGTGCTTAGAAAAGATTCTTACGGCTACTATATGATGAATATTATCGACTATCTGGTTGGAAACACTGACCGTCACAAGGGTAACTGGGGATGGCTTGTCGATAATCAAACCGGGGAAAGGCTGAGACTGCATGAGCTGATGGACTTTAATAAAGCATTTAACAGCTATGATACTACAGACGGAGCGATCTGCCAGACAGTATTTGATAAAACAGGCAAACCCGATGGACAGACTCAGTATGATGCCGCCAAAACAGCCACTCGCAATATAAGCCCGAAACTGACTACAAATATTGACGACAACTGGTTTGGCGAGCATGATACATGGCGGGAGATGTTCCACAGGAGAATGGACAGGCTTTTCTGCAATTGACTGCCATATTCTCTGCTTATTTATCCCATATACTGCGTTCTCAATTCCTTTTTCTTTTTCTGGTAAAATTCGCCCCGACTACTCCTATGAATATCCCCGCGGCAAGTCCTGCCGTGACTGCTATGAATATGTATCCGCCGTTTACCGATGTGCCGAGCGCCGCTGCCTGACCGGATGTCACACCGGTCCCGTTTCCTGCCGCCTGTCCGGATGCGTTCCCGGTTCCTGTTCCGTTTACTGAGCCCGCATCCCCGGAAGACTCACCTGCACCCGCAGGATCCTCCTCGATCGGAGCACCTGTATCCCTGCGGAAAAATACATAAGTACCGTTATTTTTATCATTGTATGAATATCCGCTCTCGCCGTCAGCGTAGGTCAGGTTCTGCGGTGTATTCGGTGTTCCGAACATGTGAAGAGGCGAGTAGCTCTCTGACGGTGCTGCAGCCTTTCCTGTCTGAACGATGATCTGATAAGCTTTGCCGGTCTCCGGTGCCAGTATCGGATCACCTGCTCCCTCATCATGAGTCTCATACAGAGCTAACCACTGGCGACCACCGCCGCCGTTTACATCACCACAGTTACCTGAGTTGTCCTTCACACTTTTATAATTGGTATATGTGCTAAGTCTTGCATCATTGTAGGACAGATCCACCATGTGATGAGGAACCGGCAGATGCTCTACATGATAATACTGATATAGCTTGTAAACATTCATCGCGATATCGCCGGCTGCAAGCAGTATACTTGCAATGGCAAGTCCCCACTTCACGGTCTGCAGCGCGATCGCCTTCCATGTGCTTCCTGTGTGCCTAAGACCTTCATCATACAAAATATCATATGTTGCCTTAATATTTTTTTGTTCGTGTGCTTTATATATTCCTTCTTTTGCAAACTGTGCCTTTGACATCTTGGAGGCTGCCTTGATTTGATCAAATTCTAAACCATACCACGCTTTATATGTTCCTGATTTCTTAAAACCTTCACCAAATATATCATTCAACGCACCAAGATTTTGTTTTCTGTTCAAAACGTATACTGAGGAATATCCAATATTTCCATATTTTGCCTTGAAGCAGGAGAGCACTACAGCCATAACACCGGCACCTATCGCTGTCGTGACAGCTCCGATAGCAGAACCGATAGCAAGCTTCTCATATCCGTATTTATCGATCAGGGCATCAGCCCAGTTTTTATTCTCATCTGTTTTATAACTCTCCGCGGTAGATGTTACAGCCACACCGCCATCACCAAACAGCTCCCTGTCAACACCGTCATAAATTGATATGGGCTCTGCCATGTTTTCCCACTCTGTAAGAGCGTTGTCATACTCATCCTTCTGCTCTGCCACCTCCTGTTTGTCTTCGGCAGTAAGCTCCAAAGCCTTTCCCTTGGCGAGGTCATTTTGTGCGGTCTGGTTGATGGCGACATTTACAATAGTGAATATGTCGGTGCTTTCATTAAGCGCGGCTCGCTGCGCATCCGTGAGGCTTGCCGCCATCGGATAAAGCTTGCGGATCCCGTTACCCTTCAGGTCATCATCACTGTACATAAAATAATCAAACAAAGTATTTTTGTCATACTTATATGATGCGAGAGCCCCCATAACTGCTTTTTCTATAAAAACAGACTTCATAGCGGGATCATCCTTATGCTGCTCGATCCATGCGTCCCTGTCTGCATCACTCATCTTGTCAAGTCCGTTTTGACTGTAGTAATCAAGAACCTTTTTCATCCTCTCCCTCATCTCGGGATATCTTGTAAGGAGTTTTTTTGCCGCATCACCGTATTTATCTTCAATAGCTTTTAATGCCCTTTGCTCATCACCGTTGTATGCTTTTTTTGCCTGGTTGAAAAGCGCGTCATATCCGTCACCGTTTTTACCAAGCTGAGAGAGTCTGTCAAGCCATGTCCTGCCGGAGGTATCACTTGCCATGGCAAGCTGCTGCTGTATGAGCATTACTACACGACCGTTTGACTGGAGCAGGAGCGGGACGAGCTTCTCATCCGTGATCTCCATCAGCAGATCTCCAAGGCGTTTATTTGAATCGGGATCAATATATCCGTTTAACATCTTCCTCGCCTGAAGGGCTGTGGTTACATCTTTCCGGACATTGGCGCGATACTCGTTCAGCATCTGTTTCATGTCCTTTACCATATCCTCATAGGTCTGCTTCTGCTGCTCGAGGATCCTCTTGTATGCAGCCTCAGAGTAGTTGCCCTTTTCATTCATCACGGCGATGTCAGTTACTGCTTCGTTTCGATCTGTCGTTGTCTCATAGCAAAGAAACACTCCGCGTGTGGCTTTTAATTTCGAGTCAGCACCGGCATTTACATCACCTTCCACAACATACCAGTTGTCACCCTGCTCTGATACCCATTTTTTTGCATCATCAATAGTACCCTTCTCCTTGATAAAAAGCTTGAAGGTCTTGACATACGTCGTTTGTTTTGTCGCGCCCTGTACATGGACTGACGGCACCATAAACGCCATCACAAGCACCAGAAGTCCAGCTATCAGTCTTTTCTTTAAGTTCACCTTGTACATTTTTACCCTCCGATTAGTTTTCTATGGTTTTCAGGCTATCCATTGAGTTTCAGATATGCTGTCGTTACTATTCACGGCTGTCACTCCGTGACTGAATTTCTTATGGTTTACATTCTATACTCTTGTGTCCAACAGATGTCCAACAAGACTAAAAATCGCATCCTGCCCGCCCGGCAGACTGTCCGGAAACTCCTTGCCGGACAATCTGCCGGAGATATATAAAAAAAAAGCCGCAGTGCATAGTCATGAGTTCATGAAATCACTGTGGCTTGTGCTGCAGAAGTATTCAGCCGGGCTTTTATTTGCCGCTACGAGGCTGCCGCCTCCGACTCTGCCGCCTTTCTCTCCTCACTGTATTTTCTGTTGAGAAAGATCACCGGCACATAGCTGATAAGCGGCAGTATGATGCCAAAATATTTGTAATCACTGATGACGATCGCGTTGTAGATCGCGTGATATGTGATGGACATAAACAAAAGCGCCAAAGTTCCGTTGACAAAGAATTTTTTTCTCTTTTTGACAAATGAAATACCAAGTCCTATCGATGCGGTACTGACACCGTGCATGAGTCCCGCGCCAAAGCCTCTCACCAGAGCCCACGGGATATTTACCGCCTGCATGTTCTGTGTAAATACTATCATGTTCTCTAATATCGCAAATCCAAGTCCCACGGAGAATCCAGCCATAACAAGCTTCTCCCTGTCATCAGAAATATAGATCCCATAAAAAAGTATCGGCAGCATCTTTGCTATCTCCTCGGTAACGGGAGAAACTGTCGTCGCAAAATACTTCATATCACCGGAAGCGATGGCATTTAGAAGTATGCCGTTGATCTCCGAGATAAAAAGACATACTGACGTTCCGATGAGGATGTATCCGATCACAAGGCGCGAGCGCCCCCTCAGTATCAGCAGAGACAACAATGTCGGAACGAGGTGACATATATAAAGGACATAAGTCATATTGGTCATTTCGTCCATTTGTCTACACCTCCCTTCACAACCGGCAATATCAACAGAGAAACTATCCCGATGCACACGCTGATCGCTATATACATAGGCTCATTCCATATGTATATGGCGAGGAGCTCAAGCTGGATGAGTATTGTATAAGCCAATATCAGAGTATTATAAAATCTGAGAGACTTGATGATACCGTCCTCGACATCGTATATTATCAGATGCTTCATCGCATAATATGCGCATGGCATGGACACTATCGTCAGCAGCCCCACGGGTATCTGGACCTTTACAAACGGAACCACCATGAAAAATACTATATACAGACATATCAGTATGACGGGACCCGTCAATGCGATTATCCTCGTCAGACGGAACTTCTCCGAACCGTCATCGGCAAGGGCATCTATCTGACCATAGCTTGCGGATGTAAAAAACAAAAAGCTTCCCGCGATACCCAAAAGCCCTATATCAAATCCGCCCCAGATCTCCCCGAGTGCCGTGTGAAACACTACATACAACAGTCTTGAAAACATCATGCAGAAAACCCCGCATGTGATAAGCTGCAGATACATAGGTCTGTGCGGTTTGAAAAAATGCAAGAGCCCGTATATTGAGCCCACACTCGCACAGGCAAGCATCCACAGATTGACTGCAAGTTCAAGAATCATTTTTTTCCTCCTCATCTAAAAAGACATGCATATCTATCCACGACTGTCACTTCACACTCTCTATGACAGATAGAAGCCTTCATATGGGATTTTGATCGTGATACAGGTACCCTCTCCTATCCTGCTGTCGATAGTAAACTCACCGTGGCACATTGATTCGATACGATCCCTGACGTTGCCGAGTCCTATGTGTGACCTCTCGCCTGACAACGGCGCTTTGGTATCAAAGCCCTTGCCATTGTCGCGGATCTCGATCTTGTGCCCGTATCTCATCTTTTTGACATCGACCTCTATCAGTCCGTGTTCTCTGATCCTCACGCCGTGACGGATCGCATTCTCAACGAGAGGCTGGATAGTGAGCGCCGGCAGCTCGAAATCATCGTCCTCAATATCATATCGCACCTCGATAGACGGAAATCTTATCATCTCGATCTGCGCATACACTCTGGTATGTTCAAGCTCCTTGGCAAATGGAATGAGATCCGGCTTGTCGAGCGAGTCTATATTTTGCCTGAGATACATTCCGAATTTTTCAAGTGTATCCGATGCCTTGTCAGGATCTGTAAGACAGAGTGACTGCACGGTAGCCAGGGTATTGAACAGAAAATGAGGCTGTATCTGACTCATCATGATCTTGACCCTCTGACCCGCTTCCATCTCCTGCTCGTGTACCCTGATGAATGCCATATGAAGCCAGACATAGTAAAATACACAGGCTCCGACCATCGATACCATCAGAAAAGAGACCGGACTGCTGACTGCGAGTACCACATCACTCAGCGTTGCCAATACGATAAATATAGATACAAACAGAGGTATGATATAGTCGCTTTTTTTCTCGATACTAAACAAGATAAAGCCCTTGACGACCAGATATACGAGCAGAACTCCGCTCACGACAAAGCTCGTGTAGGCAAGCGGTCCCCTGATGAATTCTCCTTGTTCGTTGAATGTAAAACAGATGTCTGAGAAAAATGTGGTCGCATGGATCAAAGCATTGATACCGACAACAGACCAGAGAAGCTTCGTGTGTTTGGTGGATCTTTGAACCATTATGAACAAAACTATCACCGCGGGTCTGAGCGAATACCCGATAAACGCGATCAGCTTGTGAAAAAAGACCGGCTTATCAACCCCAAGCTGCCAGTCGATATGCCCCTGTACAACGAGCAGCGATACCGTGGCTATGATCGCAAGCATCAGCCTTCTTCGCTTATCACCGATATGCTCATCGATCATAACAGCGATCCACAGACCAAATAACTGGAGTATTATTGATATGTCAAGTGCGACCAGCAGAAAAAACTCAGTATTTATTTTCATTCATACAACCCTCTGGAAAGAAGACCCTCCGTAAACATTGCCCATTCATAGGAACTCATGTACTCACCGCGGTATGAATTGATGGTGGCAGTATCTCCGGCAAGAAAATCATACAGATCACATGAAAACTTCTCGTTCACAACTCTCATGGATCCCCTCTCTACTTCAAATATCTCACTGATTTTCGCATCCTTTAGAGAGGTTTTTAAGCTTCTGACGATAACATCAAACTGTTTTTGCATGTCTCTGGTATAATCCTCATCCTCATACATTGCGGCAAACGCCTCAGCTCTTGTCACTGTTCCACCCTGCCTGTCAACCAAAAACGCAAGAAGCTCCTTGCTCCTCGCCCTGGAAAAATGCACCGGCTCTCCATCGACCAGCACATCAAAAAGACCAAATGTCCTCACATATATATGATCATCCTTTTTTGCGGGAATTGACTGCGCACTGCCAAGAGCGAACGTGACCTCCTGTTTTAATTTGTCTGCATTGACCGGCTTCATGAGATATCCGTTGGCATGGAGCTCAAACGCCTTCAGCGCATATTCGGAATATCCCGTCAGAAAAATAATGGCAGTATCAGGCGATATCTCCTTGATCCTAGCAGCAAGCATAAGTCCGTTCATATCAGGCATATCAATGTCAAGCAGCGCAAGCGCTACCTTCTGTTGACACTTTATCCATTCAAGTGCCTTCAAAGCTGACGTAAAGCCTGATACCTCATCTATTTCATCCAGCTTTTCTACCAGAGATACATTCCTGTCAAGTATCAGTTTCTCATCATCCACACATACTGCTTTCATATTTTATCCTTTTATCCCTTTCACGACATAGTACAGTGCTCCATAACGCACAGCCTGTCTCTGTCTAAGCTGATCAATCGACATCAAAGATGCCTGCTTCGCATAAAGCCCAACCATCAAAACTTCTGTCCTATTATATTTCACCTTTTTTTACAAGTGTGTTTTTTCAATCATAAAAACTGCCCGGAAGCAATACCGGGCAGGAAAAACTGTTTTGTTTTTTCAATTGTCTACTTGACGGGTAGCACACCAGTATCAGGGGTTTTCTGCGTTTTTTTCCTTGATATTCAGGCCTGGATCAAGCGACCAGATAAGCATTTCCGATCTCGTATGCTCCATCTGTCACGCCGTGATCTATCATTGCACCCTGCTTGATACTGTCATCAAATCTCTGCAGGAACAGACTCAGCCTGCAGTCATTTATATATTTCCCGTCAGAGGTCTTGGATATCACGCCGTCATTCAGGTTTACTGGGTGACCGTTCTGGTCGAGAAAATCCTCCCATTTGCCAAACTTGTTTGCTTTGTCACCGTATGACGGTACTGATTCTCCGGAGCAGGCGCAGATAGCGCTTAGCGGTGCAAGAGTTGTATCCTGACCGTTGATCTTTACATTCTTGCTGAAGGTCTTGTAAACATAGAGTTTGGTTCCGCTCGTCCCCTCATTCAGAGAAACATCACTGACAAGCTCATATTCTGTTCCGTTGTGCTTCATGGTCTTTACCGCATCCTTGCCATACAAACAGATGACATCATAAATCACCTTGTCCATCGGAATATCCTTGGAAAAGTCCATATTAAAGTCTGACCAGTCCTCATCGTCCGCATCTGAGACGGCACCTGATGAACCCTTAGAGCTCTGTGATGCCTTGGCAGCATCTGCGGAGCAGGTCTTGTATGCCATGAATACCTGTTCACCGCCTGCGTGATAGTTGAGATCCACATTTACCGCGTAGTTAAAGCCCTGTTTCATGAAGTCATTTTTTATCTGCTTTTCATCATTTCCTTTGAGGATCATAATATCACTGACTACGGTATTTTTAGTTTCACATTCGAGATGGATATAGCCCTTGATCCCGTTCGTTACAGGATCATATACGGCAGGGGTCTTGCCATCCTCAGAGTCGGGACTTGCTATCGAAAGAGCGGTAGCCCTGCCCTTTACTATCGGTGTGTGGTCGTATGAGAGCTCGGTAACAGGCACTCCCGGATTTGCTCCGGGGCTCTTGGTATAGTAGAAATAGTATCCGTTTATCGGATCACCTGTTCTGTGATACTCTATACCCTTCACCTTGATCCTGATCGGCGGTACACCTGATGTTCCCTTGTAGAGGAGCACTCCTGTTATCGCCTTGTTCTCATCATCCGTACGGCTCACGCCAAAGTAGGTCGCAGCGGAGTTTGCCGCACCGTATTTCTCATACCACGCCGTACCCTGATCCGTTGCGACATTGTAGTTGTAGACTCCGCCGTCGCACTTTGCGAGAAGTCCGATGCGACAGTTATCATCCGCATATGAATCAGAAAGCTTCAGTTCATCCTCCGTATAGGTGTGCTTGGAGGTGTTCTCCGGACGCTTGTAGCTGACGACCTCAATGCTTGAAATATATTTTGGCTTCGTGATCTTGTTTCCGCGTATATACATATACACCGGAGTACTGCCCACATTCTGCGAATTGTAGCCAAGATCAACAGGCTTTTCCCTGTACGGATCAGTAAACAGCCTGACAGGCTGCATGCCTGACGGCGCCACCTCACTCGAAGACACTACGATGTCACTGAGCTTCAACGGCTTTTTGCCCTCTACAGGTCCGAGCATATAGATGTTTTGCAGGCGGTTCGGTGTTTCAAGAGCAGCTATGTTGCCCTCGAGATTGAGTGTCTGCTTCGGTGCCCTGAACTTGGTGAGTGGCATGTTGATATATGAGTGATTGGTCGCAAAGCCCACAGCCTCATGCGTCCTGGTATCCGGACTGCCTGAAGTACTCGTACCTTCAAAGCCGTCAGGTGATCTAAATTTTATATTTGTATTTTTTATCTCTGATTCAGTCGATATGATCAGATTCTCAGCAACCGCATAAGCTCCGTCTCTGGTGGTGATCATCTGCTGCATTGAGTTCATCCTGGTCGTCGCCACATATACCCCTACATCATAGATCGCCCTGTACGGATTGTAGGTATAGGTGTAGGTCATATGGATCTTCGGATCCTCCTCATAGGACACTCTCACAACAGAGCCACTGTTGTTAAATAAGAATGTATCCTTCTTTCCGGTGATGGGATAGCTTGCCATCTCCACACCATAGTCAGATACTCCAAGCTCCTTTATAAAATCATCAAGTCCCGTAGTCTCTTCGTGTTTTCTGGATGATACGAACTGGATCCCGGATATGTATTTTTCTCCGGATGTATATACCTTTTTCTGTTTGAAATACAGATATATTTTGGTCTTGGTCTTTCTGTTGAGGAGATTCAGATTGTAGGCATTTCCACCACAGAAAAGGTTGACAGGCTCGAGCTCATTCTCGGGCGGCAATATCTTGTCACTCATTGCTATACCGCCGAGTATCGGATCACCGGCTCCCTTGTATCTGGTGTAGACTATCGCAGAACCATCAGGGAGTACTCCCGCTGATGCGTAGCTCGCCCCGCCAAAAGTCATATCATATGAGTAGTTTGGCACGATCCTGATATCTCTGAGAGCGTCTTTTTCGACCTCTGTCAGAGAATATCCGATATAAGTGTACTTATCACCCGGTGTCAGGTTCTTGTCAAACACCTTGAATCCCGGCTTTCTTTTGATACCTGCCTTGGCTGCTGACTCCGTATCCTCTCTTGATATCATAAGTGAGTAGAGGAATTTGTTTCCGTCTATATCAATACCGACATTATTTGTATCTCCTTCACCATCAAGAACGCCCCCCGCAAGAGTCTCCGTAGTAGAAAAATACAGATATATCCCCTGTGCGCTTTCTCTCCTTGAAAATGAATTAAAGTTCGCCGGAGTGTTTTCTCCAAAGCCTGTAACGGGCTTTGTTCCCGAAGGCGTATTTGGTGTATCAACGACCCTTATGAAGCCTCGTCCGTTCGCATCCACACACAGGGGCGCGCCGAGGTCTTCATTGGTAGAGGTGTACAAAAGCGCCCATCTCTTGCCATCATCAGCATTGACATCCTGCGGGTTTCCTGATTCATTTGTCACCGGAACATACTTGATGTATTCGCTCTTTCTCTTGCCGTCTATTTTTACCTGGACTATATCATAGATCTCCGTCGGCATTTTTGTATAGTCTTCTTTTTCCTTGTCAGAGAACTTGTCAACGAGCCACTTGACTGCATATACTATGGCAGCCACTATCATGGCAGCGAGAAAAATATAACCGCCGACAACAGCCGCACAGCCTATGATACCGCCGATGCTTGCCCAAAAGCCCGTTCCGATCGCGGCGTAGCAGGCTGCCCATACCGTGAGCTTGCTCGCTGCTATCATAAGTCCTATCTTGATAACTCCGGTGATGAGCGACGCCGTCGATGCGGCAAGACCTATCCCCATGAATGCAAGATTCATGTTGTCATAGAACTTTCCCTCCTTGGTAAGCTCCTGATATACGGCTCCTGCCTTGCTCTCACGATTCGCATCGGATGTGAGAGCCACGGGGCGCTCATAGAACTCTGAGTTTACTCCCGTCCATACGGATGCGGATGACTCACCGCCTGTCGCATCCTGTATATTTTTTCTCACTTCTTCTTTTTTTGCTGCAAGCTGTGAATAAAACTCGCCCGACTGATCGAGATAGAGTCCCATCTGCTCAAATCCGACATATCTGCTCATTGCAAACTGCCCGTCGGTCATAGCCTCGACCAACGGATAGATGACTCTGTAGTCAGTCCTTGAGGGATATGAGCCCTCCGCGAGTGAGAGCAGATAGTCGCCTGCTTTTTTCTCCCCTACAGTGTATTTGTTGAGATTCTCATATACCACCTTGTAGAGTATGTCGCCTGTGGATGTCTGTCCTCCGGCGTCTATTACACTCTGGACATTCCCTGCACTGAGCTCTGCGTCTCCCAGGGCTTCGAGCTCTGCTGCCGCACCCGTTGCAGCCTGTCCTTCTCTTGACACCGCTGCCTTGTAGCCCTTCGCAAAGTCCTTTATCTTGGGAAGAA
>JAGBOK010000085.1 GCA_017633905.1 Eubacterium sp.
CCTCTCAGGGACGTTTTTTAAAAGCCCTTGCATCAGCGGGGTTTTTTACATTTTTATTATAAAATGCGGATTACACTTGTAACAGAAAAAAAGAAGGTGATTTGATATGAAAAAACAAAAGGTGAGAAGAATTCGTTTGATGTGGAAGATAGCCGCCGCCATGCTTTTGGTCGTGATCATCGTCACAGCTGCGCTTGCGTATGTAAGCATAGCCAGATCAAAGAGTGATCTCATGAATTCATCAAAATCTCATGCGGCAGAGATCGCACAGGCTGCCGCTGAGTTTATTGATCCTGAGCTTATGGTTTCTTTGCAGGAGGGCGATGAGGAGAAGGATGAGTATATACAGGCGGTAGAGGAGATCCGGCGCTTCATCCAGAGTGATGACATCTCAGACATATATACCATGAGAAAAAATGATGACGGGACTCTCGTTTTTGTTCTTGATGCCGATGAAGAAGAACCCGCTGCGATCTGTGAGGAGTATGAGACCTATGACGTTATAGATGCTGCTTTAGCGGGAGAGGTTACGATAGATGATGAGATAACAGAGGATGAGTGGGGCAGGACTTTTAGCGCATTTGCACCGGTCAGGTCAGAGGATGGCTCTGTTGTGGGTATTGTCGGAGTGGACTGTTCGGTAGATACGCTTGATGCTGATGCCGAGGCAATGATGCGTCTGATAATTATAGTTGCAGTGATCGGTGTTGTAGTGGCTCTCGGACTCTCGATACTTCTTGGAGCTATGATGAGCCGCAATATCAACAAAGTCAGTGAGAAAATGAACGAGCTGGCAAGCAGTGACGGAGATCTGACACAGATCGTAGAGGTAAGAAGCGGTGATGAGGTTGAGAATGTCGCAGGCAATGTGAGCGCTTTTATTTCCAAGCTCCGCACAATGATGTTAGAGATCAGGGACGGCGTGGATCACGTCTACAATTCGACTGTACGCATATATGAAGATGTGGATCGAACCAAGGAAGAGCTTGACAGCGTGAGCGAGACATTATCATCCATGACAAAGTCTATGGGTGATTCGGCACAGATGGTAGGAAATGTTGCCATCATTGCCGATGAGGCAAGACAAAAGGCAACGGCGGTCAGGGAGCGTGCCGATGAACAGAGTGCTCATATGGATGAGCTGAGGGCAGACACCATCAGATCAAATGATGCCAACAAAAACGCCAGAGAGAGTATCAAACAAACCATCATCACCGAGAGCGCAAAGCTTGAAGAGCGTATCGGGCAGTCCAAGAGAGTGCATCAGATATTAGAGCTGACTGATGCAATCATCGGCATATCCTCGCAGACACAGCTCCTTGCGCTCAATGCATCGATAGAGGCGGCGAGAGCCGGAGAGGCAGGCAAGGGCTTTGCCGTGGTAGCACAGGAAATATCAAATCTTTCAATAGAGACCGAAGACACAGCCAAAAAAATATCAGAGATCAACAGCTTTACTGTAGAAACTATAGATGAACTGATCCGCACTTCGAGCGAGATGATGAATTTTCTCGACACCAAGGTCGTAGAGGGCTTTGATACGATGATAGAGAGCAGTGATGAGCTTGAAAAAGAGATTGTAGCTCTATCAGAGAATATGGCTTATTTCTCATCCGTATCAAAAGAACTGACATCAAGCATGGATCAGGTCGATGAGGATCTGAGGAGGCTTTCAGACATAGTAGAGACACAGACTGACGGCATACGAGATGTATCCGCAGTTTCTGAGACGATAGTATCAAACATGCAGCAGATACGCCGTGAAGAGGAAGAAAGTCAGGAGATATCCAATCGCCTTGAAGAAAATTTAAGCCATTTCAAGCTTTAAGGATACACTGATTTCAGGAAACGCTGAATAAACGGTATGTCAGTTCGCTGACACCACCATGAATATAAGCGGTTTCCTTGGTAACATGAGTCGTACAGAACAAAAAATGGATATGGTTATATGACAGACCGTGGCAGATCGCATAAGACTATAAGACGTTTGAGAAAAAGCTATATTGTTCGCTTTGCAAGAGCATATCGCAAAGCACCCATAGTGATAAGACTGCAGGTGGGGCTTGTGATTCTTGTCGGGTTTTTTCTCAGCATTGCAGCGATCATAGGTGCGGTTTCTCTTTTTTCAGGCAGATCAGACGATGCTTCCATGAGATCATCCTCAGGCTCCGGAACAGATGTAACGGAGACGGCTATTCGCCTGAGAGTGCGGCAGAATTCTCCCGGATGATGAAGGAAAAGCTCGGGGTCGATGTCTACGGCGACCCGGAATATGTACCGCATGTACTCAGATACTATGTCCCGACTGATAAAAAGATAAAATCAGGTCATACGGACGAGTAGGGCACGATCATAAAAGTACTCAGCCCGCATTCGTGTGTCTGAATTCATATATATCAGGCTGAAGCCTGTGCCTTGTGGAGTGACAGCCGCGAATAGCTGATATTGAAAACCACCCTGCAGATTTGTGTCCATTTATGAACACCAAATATGCTCCCGATTGTGATATAAAGAGTGAGTAACTACAGACTTTCCACATGGGGTGGAGTGACAGCCGTGACTAGTGCTACTGACACCAAATAACCGGACCATATTACTTGTCTGTTTTTCCACCTGCATTGTTGCCCTCACTTGCCGATGCCACCGCATCGACGCGTTCAGGCGCCTTGCAGGATGGAGAAAACATCCTGCGTAAATGGTCCAGATATTTAATGTCAGCAGCACTAGTACCCCTAAAATGAAAGGAGATTCACATGAATAAAAAAAAGGTATTAACGGGAGCACTCACAGCTTTGCTTGCATTTGGATGTACCGTATCGGTCACGTCTTTTGCAGCAACTGAAAAGGGTATCGTAGGTACGATCAAAGGCGGTTCCGACCAACCATCCGGTGCCAACATCGAGTATTGGGGACCGGAGGCAGATCTTACGGATTCTTCAGGATATACAATATCATATGATCTTTATGTTCCGGCAAATATTCTTGAAAAAAAACAACCTCCGGTGCATGTAGACACACAGCTTGCTTTTTTCGTTCCCGGTATTGAAAAAGGTGGATGTATGAAAGCAGAAGCATTTGATTTCGGACTCGATGATGAGATATGGGTGAATCATTGGGATGAAGCTACGCAAACTGATATGGACGCCCCGTATGCAAAGGTATCAAAGGTTGACGATATGTACAAAGCATCAGTAACCGATATCGCAATTGATCCAAAGCTTTATTCAGATGAGTGGGATGATAGTATCAATGATAATAAAGCCTGGACGGATGCGGTTCCGACTGCGGCTTCGATCACACCGCGGATAAATTTATATAAGGAGTCATCAAAGACCTATAGTACCAAGTTCTCAGTTACAAACGTTGTAGTAAAGAAAAACGGCGAAGTGGTATTTACTCCTGATGTGTCAGTAAAGGATGTCATCGGAGGCAACTGGGTAGATGCTGATGAAAAATATACAGAGCTTGCAGCGCAGAGCTTCAACACCAAGGGACTTACTCTTGGCAGTGCAAAAGCAACAGTGAAGGTCGGAAAGAAATCAACCATCAAGGTTGCGACCATGTTCGCGGGAGACAAGGTATCCGTGAAGTCATCCAAGAAAAAGATAGCCTCAGTTTCATATAAAAACGGAAAGCTTACAATCAAAGGAGTAAAGAAAGGCAAGGCAAATATCACCGTTTCTTCTGCATATGGTAAAAAGACCGTAAAAGTAACGGTAAAATAAAAACATCTTTATAATAAAAACACACAGATTCGTCCTGCTTCAATATGCAGGACGATTTTGTGGTAAATAGTTACTATTCACGGCTGATATATCTGCATACAGGTACTGAATGTTTGCATTCAAGCACCTGTATGCAAATTATGTATTGTATTATTCTATCGCATTTGATATAATTTGTTGCAGATGTATGCATCAGAATCGGAGTATTATATATGGATACAAACGAGATCATGAATGCCCTTCGCAAGGAGGATCAGACATCATTTCCAACAGAGATCTTTGAAACTGAGAGTGTTGACATCACAAGCCATATGAAACAGCTGATGTCAGACAGAAATATCACTCTGTCTGAACTGGTTCCGTCGATGTGTTATGAGCGTGCTTATGTATACCATGTGATGAACGGAACACGCAAACCTTCAAGGATTTTTTTGTTGCGCTTTGCAGTTGTACTAAAGCTTGATTATGAGGAAACTCAGCAGCTTTTGTATATTTCAGGGAATCCGATTTTATATGCCCGCATCAGGTATGATGCAGTTATTATTTATGCACTGGAACGACACATGGATTCATATAAATTGAATGAACTGATGGAAGAAGTCGGAGAAAAACCATTGTTTTGGGCAAATGAGTGAGGGATGAAATCAATGAGAATCTTGAGGATCATTACGCTTGCGGCGGTGTTGTTTTTTTCAGGAATACTTCTTTCCAAGTCGGCTTATGCCAAGACATATAAGGTATCTCCGAAGACGGCACCGTGTGATAGTAGCAGGAAATACAGCAATTATGATAAAAACACAAAGCATTATTATATGCTGAAATCCTACTTAAACAAAATAGAAAAGGAAAAGGGCGGCACCCTCATCATAAAAAAGGGTACATACAAACTCCCCAATACACTTTATGTCGCATCAAAGACAAAGATCATACTAAAAAAGGGTGCGGTACTGAAAAAGACCACAAAGGGAGGACCGGTTACGGATGTATCTACCACTGTTTTTCAATTTATCAGTCAGAAGAATTCTGAAAAGACAGGGGTATATGGAGGACATGAGGGAGAGCACGATATCAGACTGACAGGAAAGGGCACTATAGATTTGTCCTATATCAAGGCAAGCAAGACCTCAATAGCCATCATCATGGGACATAACTCAAATATCTTAGTAGATGGTATCACCTTTAAAAACATGGGCTACAGTCATTTCATAGAGATGGATGCATGTAAGGATGTTATGGTGAAAAACTGCACCTTTACTGGCTTTACTCCATCGGGTTATTACAATAAAGAAGCAGTAAATCTTGATGTCCCTGACCCTGACAGAAATGGCTTTAATGCTCAGTGGAGTAAAAAGGACAAGACTCCAAACGAGGATATTACCTTTGATGGCTGCAGATTTGATAAGTTGGAAACAGGTGTTGGGACTCATCGGTACACGGGGGATGTTTATCATATGAATGTGAAGATCACCGGCTGTACCTTTAATGAATGTCAGACTGCAATCCGTATTATTAATTATAAGAATCTGTCGATCTCTGAAAACTCCTTTACGGATTGCACGCCGAACGACAGGTATCCGTACGCCATGTTTTTGGCGGGCGTGCATTCGATCATTTTTTCTAACAATAGTTTTACCAACTGCGGAGCCGCAGATACGACAAAGGCTCTGATGCAGTTTTGGTGGCTGAAGGGATATAGTGCAAATCAGACACGGTATGCAGCCGTGACGAGTGATCTGACTGAGGACGAGGCAGCGTTGTTCATGACGAATAAGGCTGTAAATTGCGGCAGTATACTGGTAAGAGGTCCAGGGGAGTATGATGTGGATTTTACGAGATGCTGCATGCGTACTGGGTGAACACAGGTAAAAATGAGAAATGAAAGGAATTGTAGGAGAGCAATTAGTTATTAGCCTCATCCGGCAGGTTTTGCGGGGTGGGGTTTTTTATTACCGCAAAGTCTTCAAAATGTATACATTTTAGGACACCAACAGAGTTTTTTATTATGGTACAATCACAAATAAGACTCTCAAATCAACATAGAGTAGTGTACGGGTCATATTTCGCATAAAAAATATCATCTTGACTCCGGACACTGCAATATTCATAAAGCAAAGGAGGATGCGTATGATAGTAAGGATGAAAAGAATACCGGGTTTGATCATATCTCTTATGGTTTCTTTTGCCATGATGGTGAGCCTGTTATCAGGCATTGTGATCATGCCCGGCGTGGAAGCAAGAGCGGAAGAAGGAGATCCCGCAGAAAACGTTGAAGTGTTTATATCTGATAAGAGCGATGTGGGTTATAATGCTGCAAAAGCTGCTGGGGCAGAAGTTGAAAATTATTCAGTAATAGAAGAGAATGCTATTCATTCTAAACCAAAGAATAAATCCTTTTCTTTTTATGTTCACTACTATTCTGCCGCCGGGTACAGTATCAATGATATAAAATTAAATGCAGAATACAAATGGGACGATAGTGCAAAGGAATATACTGAATCAGAACAAATCTTTGCTTATTCAGAATCAAACAATACCCAGACTAAAAAAACAATTGAGGAAGTAGATATTACCGCATCCAAGGTCAAATCAGTTTCTGATGGAAATTTGGAATCAGTTAATGGTGAGCAGGGAAAAAATGTGACTCATCTCTATCAAGAGATAACTGTAAATCAAACCGCTGAATTATGGATGGATTTGAAATGCGACATAAGTTGTTCTGATGGCAATATACAAAGCAGCGAACAGAAGATTGAGGAGGATAAATTTATAGTTTCTCTTGATGTAAAAAAAAGTATGGCGGGTGATCCTCTCTTGGTTGCAAAAGACATCAATGATCTGAATAAAAAAATCGCAAATCATGACAAAACCGTCGGTGAGGAACTGTATCAGAGTCCGGGTAATGCGGATGGGAAGGGCTTTGTATATCTTGGCAAGGCTTATTATTATACATCTGAAGTTATGTATCCTGATGTTACATATGAGGAGGTATTGGCTCAGAATAATGGAACATATGATAAGCATGGATGGACAACCAGAGGCATATATGATTCAGAGGGCTTCCCCATAGGCTCACATATCTTCTTTCAGTATTACCTCGTTGACAAATATGGAAATATGCGCACGGATGATGATGCAGAAGGTTCGTATCCGGTCAGTTATCTTGTCTATGATGAGTTTCCTGAGGATAAAACTAAGGGGAAAGACGTTGCAGAGGCATTTACGGATGCATTTAATGAAGGTGGCCAGTTCCATGGTAAGGATTGGATGAAACCAATCAGCGGATATGTAAACTCATGTGAATGGACTGATATACAGGGTGACGGGACAGAGGTATTGTGTCCGAATGAGTCTCACGCTAATGTGTCAAGAATTTTTGGATCTGCTGAAAAACGTATGAACTTCTATAACATATGGGGAGTCCACGGATCAATAACCGTGTACGGCGATGTCATAGGCTGTATGGCGTTAGACAGAGAAAAGTACGCAGGTATGTATTATAGCGAAGATGATAAAGCAGCACTTGAAAAAGGTGAGGAGCCTAAATATGATTCCGTCTATGGAAATGATCCAGGGGCAACCAGATGGTATATATATAAAGAAGAGGGTGACTATGAGGGAAAAGGAGAAGAGGAAATCCTGCTCAGAGATGAAAATCATGATCTGTTTGAGAATATGTATGAAAATAAGAGTAATACGTATGATAGGTATAGAGGAGATGATGAGAGCTATCTCTATGACAACTTGAGTTCCGAGGATCGAAATACTATCAAATCACATCAGCGGTACTCTGATGAGATCATACAGGACAGCAGGCTTCCATTCTCTGAAAGTTCGGTCAAAAATTCAACTGTTGTCATAAATGGTGATGTCGGCTTTATAGACCTTCATGATTCATGGGAGGGCGAATGTACGATTGGCAATGGATACTCCTTCGGCGGACTCGCACTGTATGATACATCAGAGCAGCTTTTCAAGATGAATAACATGGTTCCGAAACAGTATTACAGTACAGTCGTCGGAGACGGAACTGCCATCATAAGTGGTGGAAAAATAGCCAAACCCGGTATACAGCCTCTTAAGGATGGTCAAAGTATTGAAGGTAACATGTATGGGATCGATGTAGATAACCCTGATATAGACAAGTTCAATTCATATACCAGTATACAAGGTGAGACCTTTGGAGAAAAAGATACTGTACCGGCCACATCCTCAGGTATATCCGGTTACGGAGAGAATGGTCAGGGAGAAACAGGCTCCATAACCATAGGTGTATCAGGACTTGAGGGAAATGGAAATACTATTAATCCTATGGTCAGAAAGAAAAAGGACAAAGTAGATAATAATAACTCCTGGCAGAATGGCAACGCCTGGTGGAAAGCAATCGTACAGGCACTCAACGCACCTAAAGACACTGAGGTTGCCATGATGGATATAGCACTTGTCGAAAAAAGAGATGAAAATGAAAAAGACCGTCTCGTTGAACCCGGTGACCCGGTTGATCTTTACTTTGATTTTGACCTCTCGACAGATTATTGGGAGAAGCTGGGAAATGATGTTGTTCTCTACCATGTAAAGGATAACGGACAGATAGAAAAGCTTCCGATATCAAAAACCACATGGGACGGCGGCAAAGTGAGTATAGTAAAAGCTCAGACCGGCAGTTTCTCTACATTTTTCTTTGCAGAAAATATGAAAGTTCCGTCGGCTATAAATCAAGATCTTGCAAAGCTTGCCAAGGCTCAGCATGATGCCGATGTTCCCATACAGCTTCCAAGCAATGGCGGTAACTCCGGTAACGGAGGAAACCCCGGTGGTGGCGGAGGTGGATATTCCGGCGGTGGAAACTCCGGCAGCGGTTCAGGTGGTGGAGATTCATCAGGCACCCCTACCGGTGAAGAAACACCTACACCTACAGCAACTCCTGGCGGCAGCGTAACCCCGGGTGGCAGTGGGACAGGTGAGACCAAACCCGAACCATCCAAAACCGTAACTACAGATGAAAAGGGCAACAAGATAACTACAACCGTGATCACCGATGATGAAGGTAACAAAACAACTACAACCGTGACGGAGAAAACTGACGGATCCAAAGTTACAAAGGATGTCACTACACGAACAGATGGGACTGAAGTTATAAAAAGCGTAGAGACTACGCCTGCCGGGAAAACAATCGTGGCAGAACAGACGACTGAGGCTGACGGCACATATAACAAAGTGACCACAACAACCGAAACAAAAGTAAATTCTTCCGGTGAGGTTATCGGCGAGAAAACAAGTATCGTGATAGAAAAGAAAACAGATGCATCAGTTACAACTTCCACATATGAGGTTACTGACAATGCGAAGAATACAGTATCTGTGACCGGTATCGAGACGACTTCTAAGTCAGGGACGCTCACTATCCCACAGAAAATAACTGCAGATGGTACAACCTATACAGTGACTGTGATAAAACCTGAAGCATTTAAAAACAACAAAAAAACCAAGACGCTCGACACCGGTGAAAGCATAAAAGACATTGGAAAAGCAGCTTTCCAAAATAATACTTCATTGACAAAAGTCACGCTCGGCAGATCCACAAAAACTATCGGAGCCAACGTCTTTCGTGGTGATAAAAACCTGAAGAAGATCACTATAAATACAGGTAAAATCACCAAGGTCGGCAAAAACGCCTTCAAAGGCATAAGTAAAAATGCCAAGATATACATTGAAGCCGACAAAAAGGAGTATAAGAAGGTAGTTAAGCTGATCAAAAAATCCGGTGGATTGCCAAAAAAAGTTAAGTTTAAAAGATTATGAAGATAATGATTGAATGAGATCTCCTTATCTCACTTTCGGAAACAACCCTGTCCGGATATTTCTATCCGACAGGGTTGTTTGGTGTAGCGTCTCAATCATATTTTACAGGGCTTTATTGGTTATCGACCACATGCCTATGTGGGGGCGGCGAGGGAGATATATTTATAATCCTTAAATGATCGGATTTAACACGGGAAGAATGGTTGTATCCTGTAAAAATGTGCTCATGTACACCGGCATATATGTCTTTTTTCCCTGTTTTTCTAAGTTGCAGTTGGCAAAAATAATGGCTTCTTTCACATTGTATTCTTCATTATCTATAACCTTTGACAAGGCGGAATGGACATAATAATCTTTTCCGCTTTTTATTTCGATTGGTATGATTGAATTCTCATATTCTATTACAAAGTCAAGTTCGCCAATTTTATGGCTATTGTAAAAAAAGGTGTTATATCCATGCGTATTCAACTGTTGAGCAACAGCATTTTCGTATATCCCTCCTTGATTAATAATTCCTTTTCCGGTGAGCATACTGTTCCTCAGGGATTTTCCGTACATACATGTAAGCAGTCCGACATCGGAAGCGTATAATTTCAAAAGACTTGATTTTTTGTTCTGTGATAGACTGATCCTCGGTTCTGTAGCGTTGTATACGGGGATCGCAACACCCGCTGATGATAGCCACAAAAAACTGTCTTCGACACGTTCAAAGCGCAATCCCTTTTTTATGTCGCTCAGATTAAATCGTTTATTCTGTTTTAGAAGCTGAGAAGGTATCTGGTCGTATACAGAAACCAGCATCAATTTTTTTGTATGTTGTTCATATTTGGTGAAATCAAGTTTGTACTGCTCGATAATATTTTTTTGAATTGTATCCACTTTATTTATATCATAGCTGTTGACGTACTCCCATACAGCCTCCGGCATGCCACCGACAATTAAGTATCGTATGAAATGCTGCATGATTTTTTCATGAACCGCATCCATGATCGGTCTACGGGTCTCAAAGCAATTTTTGATTTCGCTGATAGTTTCCGGGACTACACCGGATGCTATCATGAATTCTTCGAAATCGAGAGGATACATTCTAATCTCTCGGAGATATCCGACAGGCACCGACCTCAGACTCTTCAATTCGATACCGAGCAGCGATCCACTCAGTATATATCGAAAACTCCCCTCGTCGACCCAGAATTTGATTTTGGTTACAATATCCGATAATTCCTGTGCCTCATCTATAAAAATGATGGTTTCGCCTTTGATAAAACTATGCGCCATGACGGCAGAGAGCCCTGTCATCAGATCCTCTACGGTGATGGAGTTTTCAAAAACCGGTTTTGCATCAGGATGTTCAATCAGGTTGACTTCCAAATAATCTTTTCCGAAATCTTTTAGAGCTTCTCTTATGGAAAAGGTTTTCCCAACCTGCCTGGCGCCACTTACCAGTAATGCGTGTTTGCCGGAATCCTGAAACCAGTCTCTTATTGAATTGGATATTTTTCTTTGAATCATAGAAAACCTCCTTTTTCGAGCATTTTAGCACACAAGCAACACTTTTTCAAGAGAAATTTATGCGAATTTGACACTTTTTCAAGAGAAATTTATGCGAGTTTGACACTTTTTCAATTCGCGTGTAGCAGTCAAGTTTCAATTTTATTTTATAATCCGGTGAGGAGTACACCGCTCTTGAAAACAAGGTCGGAGAGAGTTATGTCGGATATTCCACAACGGATGATCCTGATCCGTCAGATGGAGAATCTAATAACACAGGGTATAGACACAAAGGTAAATAAAAAAGGGACATGGGCAACCCGCATGAGTGATCTCGGACCAAGGGGGCTCATTGATCTGTACAAACAGTCATACAAGAATCTGCGATCTGACAGTGCTGTGGAAAAGCAGCTCGAAAAGGACTACGGCGAAGACACTGACATGCTTTTGCCGACCCGGACGGTCTGTCCGTAGACAGGGGGTACTACAGACCTGATAGTGAAGTAATAGTCGCCATGTCAAAATGCTTGCCGTGAACAGTAACAGAAATCATGACCTTTTACAACTATGCCCTTGACATTTAAAAGTTTTTTGCATAAAGTATTAGCAGAAGTCATTTGTGGATACCTCCTTTAGGACGGTGTGTATGTTTAGTTTGGACGCTAATACTATACACAACCACAGATGGTTTTTCAAGTTAAAATTTATATTGCTGACCGGATAGATTACCCACTATCTATCCCGAAGCCTCAAAAAACACCGCGCTGATGAAAAGGAGAGAAAACAATGGCTGTAGAAGATGGCTCGTGGATCATGAAGGGAGTGAACTGGGATCATCCGGAGTGTATCCATAATATAGGAGAACTTGAAGAGTATATCAATGAGGTTGGATTTTTGCCGCTGTTTGCCAATGATGTAGAGGGCTTTTCGGTTGAAGAGTGGACGGAGCCGGGGTGCTGGTGGTGTGAGGATCCGGAGATTGATCCCTGGATCTGGAGAGAGATCATATCCGGAAAACGTAATATCGCCTATGGCAAGTTCTTTGATAAGAAAGCCGGATACATCAGTCAGGAGTGGCTGCCGTATTTCGCAAATGCGAGGCGTGACGGGTATGATTTCAGCGCCCGCTGGGAAGATGGGAGAGCCGGTCGGCGCGAGAAGATGATTATGGATGTATATATCGGTGAGGATGATGACGGTAATGATGTTTTTAATAATGATATGATTTTGTCAACGAATCTAAAGAAGCAGTGTGGATTCGGAAAAGGACGGCGGAGCTTGGCCGGCGTACAGGGAATGCCGTCTGTCGGGGCAGAGACGGGAAGTTTGAAAAACTATCAGGGTATCGTGACCGGACTGATGATGCAGACATATCTGGTGATTGTAGATTTCAAAAGGCGTGTGAGTAAAAAGGGCGAGGAATACGGAATGCCTGTTTCGATCATGCTGCCGCCCGAGTCTGTATGGGGTTATGACCTCGTAACATCAGCATATGATGAGAAACCATCCGAGTCATGGCAAAGGATATATGATCATGTGAAGGGCATGTATGAGGAGGCAGAGGACTCTGCGATCATCAAACTGATAGGGAAGAAACCGGAGGATTGATCGTAGGGTTCCTTTCAAAAAAACAGGTAGTCGATGCTTGTATGAAAAGCAGGCGGTCGATATGGCATTATGCTTTAAAAAGGTCATCCACAGTGATCACAGCCTGGATGTCATTGGAGTATGCGTTATCTATTATCCCGTGGCAAGTGATAAGAGTGGGATAAACAGCGTATTTAGTTTTGGTAACAGTTATCAGATCATGGATCTTTCTTTTGATGCTTTTATCAACTTTATCCGTGATAGCATATTCAGATGATGAATATTTCATCTCACAAAGATTGATGACCTGATCAGCTCTGACTATCAATAAGTCTATCTGTGAACCAAGTATGCCAATATCCGGGTTTGCAGCACAATACCAGGAATTGATGTCCGTATGGACCCCTGAGATACCAAGCTTTTCTTTTATTTTTTCGGTATGAAGCAAACAAACCCTTTCAAATGCAAGACCGTTCCAGGTATTTACTGCCGGTGTGTTGATCTGCGAAGACCAAAAATGTTCATCAGTTGGCCGGTTTTCCATGAATTTATAATAAAATAAAGTAAAGTTGTCGATCAGTTGATAAACAGCATTTTTATTTTTCATGCCAAATGCTCTGTATTTACGGATGAATCCACAGCTTTCCAGCTCTTCAAGCTTTGCGGTCAGATCTCCTGAGTTTGAGAGTCCGGATCCTTTGATCAATTCTTCACGAGTCATGCCTGCTTTCTTTTTTCCGAGTGTGCTGATCAGTTTGATATGAGCTGTTGGATTGCGAAATATCGAAGCGTAGAGATACTTAAACTCATCCTGCAGAGGAGCATCATTTGCAAAAAGTATACTGTCCACATTTTGCTCCAGACTTTTTCCTTTTTTTATAAATGTCCAGTAATATGGCACGCCTCCGAAGATCATATAGTACCTGAGTATCTGATCGCGTGTAAAGGCTATATCTTTAGACTTGACGTATTCTTCACATTCCGACAACTGAAAAGGCTTAAGATGGATCTGCTCCGTAAGCCTGTTGTAGAGACCGCTTTTGTTATGAATAATGTTTGAGAGCATCCATGATGTCGCAGATGAACAGACTATAAGTATCACATCATTGCGCGCTGATGCCCATCCGTTCCAAAAGTGTTCAAGTGCAACTATCAGACGGCTTTTTGGTGTGTCCATCCATGATAATTCATCTATAAAAATAACTTTTTTCTTTTCCGGTGAATTATTGATAACTTCTTTTAGCTGATTGAGCGCGTCCATCCAGTTCTGCGGACGATGGTCGATCATATAGCCTGCTTCCTGAATGGAATTATTGAATGCCGTAAGCTGTTCGGATAAGGTTCCGTCTGACAGACCGGCGTGTTGGAAAGTGAATCTGTGGTTGAAAGCCTCTCTGATAAGGAATGTTTTTCCGATACGACGGCGTCCGTAAACAGCGATAAAATGGGATCTGTCATCTAGAATAGCATCTTTTAATATGGCAAGTTCGTTTTTTCTTCCGATCAGTTCCATTTCTATATGACCTCCTTATGATCTTATAATCTGCTTAATCATTAGAAAAATTCAACTTTAAGCGAATTATAACACATAACATGGACGAAATCAAGGGAAAGATCAGTAAAAGAACAGTTATAATCCGCTTAATCTATGTTTTTGCAGGCGATTAAGCGGATTATAATTGTATGGTTTCAGCTTTCCTGATTTTTTTGTAGTTTTCTCTGTACTCTTCAAGAGTTGCAATAAATCTGTCAACAAATGGTTTGATCTGGGAATCCATGCACCTGTTCATCAGCAATTTGTAATCATTAACATCATCTCTAATATTTCCCTTTGATGAAAATGTCGCTATTTTTTGCAATTCTCGACATTGTACCATGTTCAAAAAATCTTGACAAAAATCGTAGTATGCGGTAACATTTTAGAATAGAAATCGAGGAGGATAAAACATGAACACAAAGAGACACATAGCAGCATTTTTAGCAGTGCTTTTGGCGGTATGTATGATGATCCCCACTGTGCCGGCACAGATGGCAACAGTGCGGCTTGGCAAGTCAAAGCTGACACTGAAGGTGGGCGATACTTACACGCTCAAGCTTTCAGGAGTAGCAAAGAAAAACAGGTCGAAGATCATATGGAGTTCGTCTGATAAGAGGATCGTTGCCGTAAAAGCCGCCTCATCAAATATCTCTGCAAAGCTTACGGCGAAGAAGGTCGGCAAGACAACGATAAAGGCTAAGTTTGCCGGTAAAAGTTATGCGTGCAGGGTGGTAGTCAAAGAAGCAACAGGTGAGTCTGAGCAGATTCCCGGGTCACTAAGTCATGATGGATACAAACTTAAACAGGTCATAGTGCTCAGCAGGCACAATATCAGATCGCCCCTTAGCAGCTTGGGCTCATCTCTTGCGGGAATAACTCCGTATCAGTGGTTTCCATGGTCATCGGATCCAAGTGAGCTTTCATTAAGAGGCGGAGTACTTGAAACCGAGAATGGACAGTATTTCCGCCAGTGGATGGAGAGTGAGGGGTTGATCCCGAAGAACTATCATCCGAGCGATGAGGAGGTTGCAGTATATGCAAACTCCAAACAAAGAACGATAGCTACAGCACAGTATTTTGTTGCGGGGCTTCTCCCTACGGCAAACAAAAGGATCGAGTACAAGGTCGATTTCGATACGATGGATCCGGTCTTTACTCCTCAGTTTACATATATGACCGAAGAGTATAAAACTGCCTGCCTGGCACAGATCCACGAGAGGTTTGATTCTGCCGTGGCAGGGCTTAAAGATAACTATAAGCTTGTCAGCGACGTGATCGCACTTAAGGATTCTCCGGCATACAAGGATGGAACAGTTACGGATTTTGTGACGGACGACACGGAGTATATACTTGAAAATAACCAAGAACCGGCAGTGAAAGGCTCACTAAAGACTGCCTGCTCGGCAAGTGATGCGCTTGTGCTCCAGTATTATGAGGAGCATGATAAAAAGAAAGCAGCATTTGGGAGGGATCTTACATTTGATCAGTGGTGTGAGATTGCCGGGATAAAAGATGTATATGTCGATGTGCTTTATACTGCCCCGCTTGTAGCCGTCAATCTCGCAAATCCTCTCTTAAAGGAGATTAGAAATGAGATTGACAAACCGGGTCGCAAGTTTACATTTTTATGCGGACACGATTCAAATCTGAGCAGTGTCCTTGCGGCGCTTGAAGCAGATGAATATTCACTTCCGTGTGCCATCGAGACGAGAACTCCGATTGGAAGCAAGCTGGTTTTTTCGAGATTTGAGGATGCCGCAGGCAAGGAGGCATGGTCGCTGGATCTGGTCTACCAGACTACGGAGCAGCTTAGGAATACTCCGATCCTTACACTCGCTGATCATCCTGCGATATACCAGATCCCACTTTCGGGACTTACGCGCAACTCATCCGGGCTCTACGAGGGCGATATGCTGAAGGGGCGTATTGATAAAGCCATAGCTGAGTTTGACAGGATAAAGCAGCTATATCCGGAGGCTAAGGCTGCGTGATGGAAAACATTTATGTTGACATCCTTTCCCTGAATGCCCCGGAAGTTTTGTCGTACCGTTCATATTTACAGCCTGTACGCCCTGCTCACCTCGTTTCGATCCTTCATCCCTGTCTTTTTCAACACATTTGAAACGTGAAAGCGCACTGTGTTCTCGGAAAGCTGTAGTATCTCGGCGATCTCGCCGTTTGAACGGCCTTCCGATAAAAACATCGCGACTTCCTCCTCACGGCGTGTCAGGCCATATTGCTTAGCAAATGAAGCGCGACGCTCGTCCGCGCTGATCTCTTTTGGAGGCTCAGCCGCCCTGTCCCCGGCAGTGGGGGCATATTTTTCTCTGAACATCATAAAAAACAGGATGACTAACGGTATAAACAGGACACTCACCAGGATCACAGAAGCGAATTCACCGCATCCCGTCTCGATGATCACCAGCACCGCGATAGCTTCGCAGATACGAGACACCGCAAGCCCCAACGGTGCCAGGTGAAGCCTGTCACTCTCCGCTGCCCACGTCATAAACGACGCCGCACGGTATACGGCAAAAAAGCCCAGTATCGCATAAGAAAGACCGATGACCAGCGTCACCATCCCGCTCTCGCGGTAGATCATGATCAGCACGGTGGGATATATGAGGCTGACCACGGTACATATCCCGCCTACCTTGCGATTTTTATCATAGATCAGACCGGCAGCAATCAGGCCCACCGCATAAAAACATCGCTGCGCCAGCAGGTCAAACTCCTGACAGTATTCCAGATAAAGGTTGTTGTTCGTCCCGATACTCGAGATCGGCGCCATGATCGCTATGACCACGCACATCAGTATAAGCACCTTTCTTTCTCTGTCTGTATCAGGCTTTAGCGCGGATACTGCCTGAGTTCCGCCATCCGCATACTTCTTATATTTAACAGCATCCCTGTATACCAGTATGACTACCACGACGAGTGCGATGATCAGGCTGTCTATAAAAATAATACGATACGAGGTCATCACTCCGCCGTTTATCACCGAGATCAACCACGTTCCGAAAGCACCGGCCGCATAAGCCAGGCCGTAACAAAAACCAAGCCTTGATGTCGGTACGTGAGCTGCCGCCAGGGTAAACGTAAACCCGGTATGAAGTCCGACTATGATGTTCAATACGACGATCATGCACATCAAAAGCGTCTTATCCGGTATAAGGATCGAGACGATGATCACCGGGACTTCTATCAAAAACAGCACGACCTGAAACACTTTTTTGCCAGATATCTGACTGCGGGTTTTGTACAGGATGATAAAGAACAGCATCCCGGCTCCCTGCGCCAGGTACGCCCAGCCGGTAGAAACAGCACTGATCGTCTTGGGACTGAAGAGATCGTACATTTTATAAAGCTGCGAGAAGAACACCAGCGAGTCCAGAAGATAGACCGCCGCGATAATCACACAGCAAAAGATAAAGTTTCTGTTTTTGTTTAAAAATGCTTTCATTATGCCTCCAAACAGTAAAACCAGTCTATTTACAGTCCAATTATATAGCAAAACCTATCCTTCTGCAACCGTATTAGTCTTCAATTAGGCAAACCTATCCATAATCAAACGCGGTCTTGTCAAAAACCGTACATATGCTGGCTTTGGTTTTCTATACGTCCGTGATAAAATCATCCTTAACATTTATCTGTCGAATGATTGAAAAAACAACTCAGGAGGTATATGCTTATGAAGAAGACTATGAAAAATGTATTCGCTTTTGCGCTTGTGCTCTCACTCGCACTCGGTATCAGTTCCATACCGGCTAGTGCTGCGTCAGTCAAAGGAATTGTCGCACCGCTGACGGTAACCGTAAATGAGGATGGCGAACCGATGGGAACAACCATTGTTTCGAGCTGGATGGATCAAAAAGGAAACTTCTCTCCGGAGTTTACCTCTTATAAGATTAGTGCGGATGTTTACCTGCCACGCTCTATATTTAACAACGATGGCGGCAAAGTATTTATAGATCCTATGGTTTCGTTTTGGTTCCCGGATCTTGGCACAAACGGGATATTGGAAGATAATGAGCCGATAATTATAGATTTTGACCGCGAAAACAACTTCCCTGTTTGGGACAACGTCTTTGTTAAGGAAGCCTCATTAGTCGGCGATATGATCAAGGTTGAGATAGTGGATGCTACCGTAAATGCGACTCTTAAAACTATGGAATGGGATGAAGCATCCGGTTCCAGAGTTGTATGGACCGATCCAATCCCCGAAGCAGGTGCGGGAGATGCATGCCCCCTCATTATGGTAGCGACTGATCGTGCTTTCAAAGGAAAGTTCGCAGTGGCAAATGCATCGATAAAAATCGGAGATACCGAATACAAGACAGATTATAGCAAAAAAGATACTATCGGAAACTATGATGGAGAAGCAGAAGGATACAACGAAGTTAAGGCCGCTTCCTTCAACACATCCGCCGTTTCCGTCGCAAAAACATCAGTAAAGATCAAGAAGAAAGAGTCAACCACCGTTAAGGTGACTACCATGTTCAGCGGTGATAAGGTAAAGGTTTCATCGTCTTCATCCAAGGTTGCAAAGGCTACCTACAAGAGCGGAAAGGTCACCATAAAGGGACTTAAGAAAGGCAAGGCTACCGTATCAGTAATAGCAAACGGTAAGACGAAAAAGATAAAGGTTACCGTAAAATAATGGGGGTAAGCTATGAGGCGAAGA
>JAGBOK010000086.1 GCA_017633905.1 Eubacterium sp.
AGAATGTAAAGATCCCTGTGATCGCATCGGGAGGAGCAGGAAAAAAGGAGCATTTTTATGATGCTTTGACAATAGGGAAGGCATCCGCGGTGCTGGCTGCTTCGTTGTTTCATTTTAAGGAGCTCTCGATCATGGAACTAAAGGAGTATTTATCAGACCGCGGCGTAGACGTGCGAAGATAAGCAGGGATCACATGTTGATTTGGGAAAACACTGATCATACGGGCACACCATGAATATAAGCGGTCGCAGACAGGCGGCACAGATATGTGAGGACAAAAAATGGCAAAGCTTGACAATAGGTGGCAGGAGCAGTTAAAGGATGAGTTTTCTAAGGACTATTACAGAAAACTCTATTTTTTTATAGAGGATGAATACGCAAAGCATACAGTATATCCGCCCAAGCAGGATATTTTTAACGCGCTGAATGCCACGCCTCCGGAGCGCGTGAAGGTCGTTATACTCGGTCAGGATCCGTATCATGAGCCGGGGCAGGCTCACGGCATGTGTTTTTCCGTGAGAAAGGGTGTAAAGATCCCACCATCCCTTGTAAATATTTATAATGAGCTTAATGATGATCTCGGGTGCGAGATCCCGACTCACGGATATCTGGAAAAATGGGCATCTCAGGGAGTCCTGCTGCTAAACACGGTCCTTACGGTGCGTGCCCATCAGGCTATGTCCCACAGAGGGAAAGGCTGGGAGCAGTTTAGTGACGCGATCATTGATGCCGTAAACAGCTTTGACAGACCGGTCGTGTTCATGCTGTGGGGAAGACCAGCAGGAGAAAAGGCGGCAAGGCTGACCAACCCCAAGCATCTTGTTTTAAAAAGCGCGCATCCGAGCCCTCTTTCCGCATACAAGGGTTTTTTTGGAAATAAACACTTTAGCAGGGCAAATGAGTTTTTGGAGAAAAATGGAGAAGCTCCGATAGACTGGCAGATCGAGTAATGGCTGCGCAGCGAATTATAACGACAGCATACTATTGATAAGTATAATAAATATATGATAAAAAACTCGCGATTTACGAATGAAAAGTTTCGCACATCACCAAAAAGTACCGAAAATTACGCGCTTTTCAACGATTAAACTTTCGATACATTTCGTTAAAAAATTGTTTACAATTTGTTTTCATTATGTTATACTTGACTCATATTAGGGATATTGTACCTTTTTTTGGATCATGTTGATGGCGCAACACTATAAGGAGGGAGTCGCCATGAAGAGAATAAGGAGAAGAACGAGGAACAGGATCATCGGCATCAGCAGTGCATTGGCTGTTGTTGTACTTGGTATAGTTCTTGTTACCGGTATCAACAAGGCTGACTATGATGTTCACAAGGATCTGTTGGGTGATGCGAGTGAGTATGGCATCGTTTCAAATTGGATACATCAGGCATTCCATTTTGATTCCAATTTTGCCACAAAGTATTACACACCTGCTTATAATAACCCGAACTTTTCCGTGGGACAGTACACTGACGGAGATCCTGCCGTTACGATCGCTGTAGATATAGGCGATCCCACTGATCCTACCATGCCGATCCCGGAATCAGAAAAGATAAAATACAAGGTACATGCCAATAATGCAGGTGACGGCAGCAGACCGGCTGTGATCTGGACGGGTGTGTCAGATGCTCCAAAGAATATCGAAAGATTGTTTGAGGGGAACTGGAACAATAAAAAAGACGAAAACGGTCAGGATGTCAAGGATGAGAACGGAAATCCTATAAAGCAGTTTGATCTGTGGAACAATACCAGACTCGAATTCAAGGACAGAGCTGAGCTCAATGGTATGATCGATGATATGTTAGGTCATGTCAGCAGCAAGTCAGAAGAGCTTGCAGGAAAGATTACTGAAGGCTACATCATCACCGAAGATAAAAAAATGGGTAATATCCCCTTGGTCGATATTTCAGTATGCGATGATGATGTCGTATATGTAGACGCCTCAAAGCTTGTTGACAAGAATGCAAAGAAGCTGTGGGTCAAGTTTGAAGAAGGACCTGACGCCGGCAAGAGTGATTGGGTATATCCGGCAAAGGATTTCTCTGTTAAAAAGAGAAAAGAACAGACGATAGTTCTCAACTATGCTGAGTACAAGGATGCACCGGAGCTTCTGCCCGAAGCTATCGATGCTTCATCAGGTGCTTTAGAGAATAATGAAGCGCTTGAAGCTGATGAAGATGATGACGAGGCAGACAAGGATAAGAAAGACTCAAAGGATAAAAAAGACACTAAAGACGAGAAAGACACCAAAGATAAGAAAGATCAGAAAGAATCTGATGAACAGACAGAGGTTGAGGATCAGACGGACGCTGCAGAAACAGTCGATGATACTGATGAAGAGCCGGTCAGTACCAGTGATGAGTCAGCTGATATTAATGAAGAGCCGGCTGATGCTGATGAGCCGGAGAAAGAAAGCTATCTGGGAATTCCGACGGTAGCTAAGGCAGATTCGAGAAAGTATCAGATAGATGTGGCTGCGAGCAGGGAGCTGAAGGTTCAGATCCATGGAGTGGCTGCTCTGTACGATGAGAATGACAGACTTGTCAGGATAAGCACTACATCAAATGACGATGATAATACCAACTCGTTGAAAACCATCATATACAATTTGCCGTATTCGGAGCATGTTTGGTTGGGAGCTGTTGTTGGTACTGTCGCTGCTCCAAACGCTGAACTGAAATTCGGCGAAGGAAACGGAGCGGGTTGGATCGTATGTAAATATGTATTTACCAATTGTAATGAGTGGCATTTTTGTAGGAAGGGATCCAAAGAAACCCCGACACCGGAGGTTACTGCCACACCGGAGGTAACGCCAACACCGGAGGT
Organism: Eubacterium sp.; assembly: GCA_017633905.1. GTDB lineage: Bacteria > Bacillota > Clostridia > Lachnospirales > Lachnospiraceae > Eubacterium_F. Next base: position 2,835 of record JAGBOK010000086.1, read on the forward strand.
TACACCAACACCGGAGGTAACACCAACACCGGAGGTAACACCGACACCGGAAGTTACACCTACACCGGAAGTGACACCGACACCGGAAGTTACACCAACACCGGAGGTAACACCTACACCGGAAGTTACACCAACACCGAAAGTAACACCTACTCCTACACCGAAGGTGACATCAACACCGAAAGTAACACCGACACCCGAGGTTACGGCTACGCCGCAGGTGACACCTGAGGGGAGAGTGACACCTACACCGGAAACAACATCAACTCCGGCAGTTACGACTACTCCCGCAGTTACGGTCACGCCGGCAGTCACATCAACACCTGCCTCATCAACGAGTACTCCGACAGTGTCAACATCAACACCGATCGTAAGTACCGAGGCACCGACACCGACTCCGGTTTATGACACGTCAGCACCTTCACCGACACCGGTTGTAAGTACCGAGGCTCCTACATCGACACCTTTGGAGATATTGGATGAGGATGTTCCGCTGGCTCCGGCATCACCTGAGCCGTCATCCACGCCGAAAGTGACAGTTGATGAAGAGGACGTTCCGCTGTCGGATTTCAGTGCGCCGACCAAACCGGAGAAGGACACTACGACTATTATTGAAGAGGATGTTCCTCTTGCCGCAACGGTTCCTGAGACGGGAGATACGATGAATCCGATCATTCCGATCGCTGGCATGGGAGTTTCGCTCCTTGCGATATGTGGAATTGTAATAATCAGAAAGAAAAAAGCTAATTAAATAGAATGAAACTAAAAAAGCCGCAGTCGGGTGACTGTGGCTTTTTTAAATTATTTTTACATTATGCTGTGCGGCTTGTTTTATTGTTTTTTGCTTCTTCTGCCAAGCTGTCATTTGCGGTGGCAAGCATCAGCTTGATGCGGTTGAGCTGGTTTACTTCACTTGCGCCCGGATCATAGTCGACTGCAACGATGTTAGCTCCGGGGAATGATTTTCTAAGCTGCTTGATCACGCCTTTTCCGACCACATGGTTCGGCAGGCAGCCAAATGGCTGTGTACAGACGATATTCGGAACTCCCGAGTGAAGCAGCTCTATCATCTCACCTGTCAAAAACCATCCCTCACCGGTCTGATTTCCGGGTGAGACAAAAGGAGCGGCATAGTCTATTAACGTATAGATATCCGGCGGAGCGTCAAAACGCTTGCTTTCATTCAACAGGCGTATCATGGGTTTTCTGTATTTCTCCAGAGCCCAATTGGCAAGCTCCCCGAGCATCTTGCCCGATGCTGAGTGACCGAGATGTTCTGCCTGAAATACACTGTCTACGGCACTATACATAAAGAAATCAAGCATATCCGGTACAACAGCCTCAGCGCCTTCTCTTTCCAAAAGATCAACAACATAATTGTTGGCGGCAGGAAGATATTTGACAAGTATCTCTCCGACGACACCTACTCTTGGTCTTCTGACCTTATCATCAAGCTCTATGGTATCAAAGTCATGTATTATGCCCGCAAGATTTTTCTTGAAGCGTGCGTGGTTTGGTTTTTCTGCTTCGGCTATACACTCGGGCAGCCACTTCTGATGAAGCGCCTCCACGGATCCCGGCACCTTCTCATAAGGGCGTGTCCTGTATATGACTCTCATAAAAAGATCACCGTATATGAGGGCATGTATAGCTCTTTTTAACAAGCCGTAGCCTATATTAAAGCCGGGGTTTGATTCGACGCCCGCACTCAGGGATATGACAGGGATCTGGCTCATGCCGGCATTTCTAAGAGCCCTCCTGATAAAGCCTATATAGTTGGTAGCCCTGCAGCCTCCGCCGGTCTGTGTGATGATGAGAGCCGTCCGGTCGAGATCATACTTGCCCGAATGCAGCGCCTTCATAAACTGTCCCACGACCAAAAGAGAAGGATAGCAGGCATCGTTATTTACATATTTTAGTCCGTATTCAAGCTCGCCGACACCTGTGGGAAGCTGTTCCATGTTGTATCCGCAGGCTCTGAGAGCAGGAACTACGATATCAAAATGTATCGGTGACATCTGTGGTGCGAGGATGGTGTATTCCTTTTTCATATCCTTGGTAAAGATGACTCTGTTGTAGGAAGCATCCTTTATTTCCCGTTTAAAGCCTTTTCTTTTTCTGTCCTTTACGGCAGAGATCAGGGATCTGATCCTGATACGGGCGGCACCGAGGTTGTTGACCTCATCGATTTTTAGTACGGTACATATCTTGCCGGAGCCGGTCAGGATATCATTTACCTGGTCGGTAGTTACCGCATCGAGTCCGCAGCCAAAGGAGTTGAGCTGTATCATTTCAAGATCGTCTCTTGTTCTGACATAGGTAGCGGCGGCGTACAGACGCGAATGGTACATCCACTGATCCATCGCTATCGTAGGTCTGTTGATCTGAGCCAGATGAGATATTGAATCCTCTGACAAAACAGCGATCCCGTATGAAGTGATGAGCTCAGGGATACCATGATGGATCTCGGGATCTATATGATACGGACGGCCTGAGAGAACGATCCCCATGGCGTTTCTTTCCTCTATCCACTGAAGGACTTCCTCGCCTTTTCTTCTGATATCCTCTCTGGTATTATTCAGCTCTTCGTATGCCTTGTGGGCTGCCGCCCTGATCTGGGCAGGCGGGATCCCGTTTTCTTTGCTGATATATTTTACGAGCTCATTTGTAATTGTCTTTTCTGTCTCAAAGCTCAGGAAAGGATTCTGATATGTGATGTCGGGATCATTCAATTCCTCGACATTATTTTTTATATTCTCGCCATAGGATGTGACTATCGGGCAGTTGTAATGATTGCCCGAGCCCTCGAATTCATTTCTCTCAAACGGCACACAGGGGTAGAATATATAATCGACACCCTGTTTGAGAAGCCACATGATATGACCGTGGGCAAGCTTTGCCGGATAACACTCCGATTCGCTCGGTATCGACTCGATCCCGAGAGTGTAGATGTCCCTTGATGAAGGCGGAGAGAGTACGACCTGATATCCAAGCTCCGTAAAGAAAGTAAACCAAAACGGATAATTCTCATAAATATTCAGTACCCTCGGTATCCCGACTCTGCCGCGAACAGCCTTGTCCGCTGACAAGGGCTTGTAATGGGTGAACAGTCGTTTATTTTTATATTCATAGAGATTGGGTATATCCTTGTTGGTACGCTCCCTGCCAAGTCCTCTTTCACAGCGGTTGCCGGAAATAAACTGTCTGCCTCCCGAGAAGCGGTTGATAGTTAAAAGACAGTGGTTGGTACAGCCCTTGCACCTTGACATGGTAGAGTCGAAACGAAGGTCTATGATCTCGTCGAGAGAGAGCATGGTCGTCTCATCGCCTGCCTCATAGTGCTCCCTCGCTATGAGAGCGGCACCGAAGGCGCCCATAATACCGGCAATATCAGGTCTGACTGCCTTGCATCCGGAGACTCTTTCAAAGCTTCTTAATACCGCGTCATTGTAAAATGTACCGCCCTGTACGACTACATTGGTTCCGAGATCCTTCGGATCGGTAAGCTTGATGACCTTCAACAGGGCATTTTTTATTACGGAAATAGCGAGCCCGGCAGAGATATCCTCAACGGTCGCTCCTTCCTTTTGCGCCTGCTTGACCTTTGAATTCATAAAAACCGTACATCTGGAGCCGAGATCTATGGGGTTTTTCGCGAACAGCGCCATATGAGCAAAGTCCTTGACATCATGTCCGAGTGACCTTGCAAAGGTCTCTATAAAGGATCCGCAGCCCGATGAACATGCTTCGTTTAGCTGTACGGAATCTACGGAATTGTTTTTGATCTTGATACATTTCATATCCTGTCCGCCGATGTCGAGGATGCAGTCGACCTCGGGCTCAAAGAAATGTGCCGCATAGTAGTGGGAGACCGTTTCGACCTCTCCCTCATCGAGCATAAGGGCAGACTTTATCAGCGCCTCGCCGTAGCCTGTCGAACACGAACGCACTATCTGGGCGCTCTCCGGAAGAAGCTCTTTGATCTCGCGTATGGCTCTGATCGTGGTCTTTAGCGGGCTTCCGTTGTTATTGTCATAAAAGGAATACAAAAGCTCTCCCTTGTCTCCGACAAGAGCGACCTTGGTGGTCGTGGAGCCGGCATCGATACCGAGAAATACATCTCCCTCATAGGTCGAGAGATCGCCCTTCATTACATCATGCTTTGAATGCTCACTTAAAAATTCATTGTATTCATTTTCATCCCTGAAAAGCGGCTCCATGCGCTCCACCTCAAAGGCAAGGTGTATCTCGCCGGATAGGAGCTTGTAAAGACTGCCGGTAGTGGTGATTTTTTCTCCCTTTGCATTCATCGCCGCTCCGCTTGCGGCAAAAAGATGTGAATTCTCGGGAGCGATTATTGCGTCTCCTTCCAGCTTCAGGGTGCGTATAAAGGCTTGTTTCAGCTCTGTCAGAAAATGCAGAGGTCCTCCGAGAAAAGCTACATTTCCGCGTATCGGCTTGCCGCAGGCAAGACCTGATATTGTCTGATTGACAACAGCCTGAAATATGGATGCGGCAAGATCCTCCTTGGCTGCACCTTCATTTATAAGAGGCTGTATATCAGTTTTGGCAAAAACCCCGCATCTTGCGGCGATAGGGTAGATCGCCTGATAATTTTTCGCGTACTCATTGAGACCGGCAGCATCGGTTTTCAAAAGACTTGCCATCTGGTCGATAAACGAGCCCGTACCTCCTGCGCAGATACCGTTCATTCTCTGTTCTATCCCGTCAGAAAAGTAAATTATCTTGGCATCCTCACCACCAAGCTCTATAGCCACATCCGTATTCGGCGCATAGTCTTTGAGAGCCGTGGCGACAGAAAAAACCTCCTGAACAAACGGGATATTCAGATGGTCTGCAATGGACAGACCGCCCGATCCCGTGATCATCGGATCTATTTCCGTATCTCCGAGCTGATCAAGCGCTTTTTTTATGATATCTCTTAAAGTCTCCTGTATATTGGCAAAATGTCTTTCATAAGCAGAGAATACTATGTTATTGTCCTTGTCAAGCACAGCGATCTTTACGGTCGTTGAGCCGATATCTATACCAAGTCTGTACATGGCAGTTCCTCCGTTTACTTCTTATTAAAAGTAGTTTTGGTGTTATATGAAAAGACATTATAACCCATTGACCGGAAAAAATCAATAGATTTTTAAAAAGGAAATGTCTATTGTGCTTGTTGACAAAAAAACCTAAAAAGGCTATAATACCACTATCTATGGTCGGATAGTCTGCGCTTAGAGCCATGGAAATAAGCCATCTAAGGGAGGGTACACAGATGATAATGATATACAAATCTGATGAAAACGGTCAGATAGATCAGGTCGATACTCCGGAAGAAGGCTGCTGGGTGGCATTGACGCATCCCACAAGTGAAGAGCTTGAAGAGATCGAAAGAGTGACCGAGATAGATATCGATGATCTGAAGGCGCCTCTTGATATGGAGGAGAGATCAAGACTTGAAACGGAGAACGACTATACTATGGTTCTCGTTGATATACCGTTTCACAATGACGAGGATCATTATGAGACTATCCCGCTCGGGATATATCTGACCAAAAAGCTGATAGTGACGATATGTCTCGTGGATCCCTCGATACTAAAAGCTTTTTCCAAAAAAAGAGTGAAGGATTTTTACACCTTCAAGAGAACAAGATTTTTGTTCCAGATCCTTTACAGAAATGCTACCTCATATCTGAGATATCTGCGTATCATTGACAGAAAAAGCGACCAGATAGAAGAAAAGCTTGAAAGATCACAAAAAAACAGTGAACTTTTGGAGCTGATGGGACTGGAAAAATCCCTTGTTTATTTTACAACATCCCTGCGATCCAACGAGGTCGTGCTTGAGAAGATGCTTAGGACTGACAAGATAAAAAAATATCCGGATGACGAGGATCTTTTGGAGGATGTCATAATAGAGAACAAACAGGCTATAGAGATGGCGAATATCTACACGGGAATACTAAATGGCGTGATGGGTACCTTCGCATCTGTCATATCAAACAACCAGAACGGTGTTATGAAGGTTTTGGCTGTTGCGACTATCGTCCTTTCCATACCGACCATAATATCAAGCTATTACGGAATGAACTTTGATTTTATTCCCTTTGCGCATGAACCGCTCGGGTTCGTCATAGCAATAGGGCTGTCACTCCTGATCTCAGGAGCCATTGCATTTGTTTTGTACAAAAAAAAGATATTCTAAGAGGTGCATTATGAATTTTATTGATAAGCTGGAGAGAAAATTTCCGAGATTTGGCATCACACACCTGATGAAGTATGTGATATGTATAAATGTTGCAGGGGCGGTGCTCGGTATACTCGATGCAAGCGGCGTGTTCGGGACGTCTCTGTATGCGAGTTATCTGAGTCTTGACTATTATCAAATATTTCATGGTCAGGTATGGAGACTTGTTACATGGCTGCTCTATCCGGTCTACAGCTTTTCGGGATCGAGCATGTTTATGAATCTGATCTGGTTTGCCATATGGGCATTTTTGTATTTCCAGTTGGGAACTTCACTGGAAAGGACATGGGGGCGTTTCAGATTCAACCTGTTTTATATCGGCGGAGTGATCTTTGTAATGCTCTCGACACTTGTCTTTTATCTCATAAACTGCTTTATGAACGGCGGTCTTTCTTCAGAGATCTCCGCATGGTTCGGCTGGTACATAGGGCTGTCCGCAACGCTTGACTATCTGAACCAGACTCTTTTTCTGGCATTTGCGCTTATGTATCCGGATGCCCGGTTTTTGCTGTATTTTGTCATACCGGTCAAGGCCAAGTGGCTTGCATGGCTCTATCTTGCCATTTTGGGCTATCAGCTCGTCAGGTGCATTATCTACGGCGCGTATTTCGGAGTGGCGCTGATCGTGGGAGCGCTCCTCAACTTCCTGATATTCTTTGTGTTTGGAAGAGGAAAGCCGGGCGTGGGCGCGCGATTTGAACAGAGAAAACGCGCTCAGGAGTTCAGGAGACGTGCAAGACCGTATGAAAACACCACAGGTCAGACCGCGGGCAGACACCGCTGTGCGATCTGCGGAAGAACAGAGCTTGATGCGCCGCAGCTTGAATTCAGATACTGTTCAAAATGCAAAGGAAATTATGAATATTGCTCGGATCATCTGTTTTCACACCAACACGTTAGCAATTAAGGTACGCGGGAATGGACGCAAAATAAAAACCACAGGAGCAGACAATGGAAATCACCAAGAATCTTCGGATAATTATAGACTGCCTTGAGATCGGCGGACTGGGTATGATAGTCATGATACTGGCATACCTTTGGCGGCTCAAATACGAGGTCGAGGGATACCGCGCTTATCTTGCACAAAAAGAGAAGGGCTTTAGAAGATATATGTGGATATTCGGAGTTTTGCTGGCTGCCCTTGTATTCAAGCTCATCCTCGCCGCATACTACGAAGGTCATGAGACGGATATGAACTGTTTCTATGGCTGGGCTGATATGATATATGAGAACGGTCCGGGAAGGTTCTATACTCTTGATGCCTTCACGGATTATCCGCCCGGATATATGCTGATCCTCTGGGTAGTCGAGGCTGTTTCGAGGCTTTTTTCCATAGAGAGCTATACGGTCGCCGCCAGAGTCATGACAAAGCTCGTTCCCGTTCTGTGCGACCTTGGCGCAGGCTTTGTGATATGGAGGATGGCAAAGGAAAGATTTTCCGAGGGCTCATCCTGTCTCATAGCCGGTCTGTATGTGTTCAGCCCGATAGTTCTCATGGATTCATCCGTGTGGGGACAGACTGACAGCGTATTTACACTGTGCGTGCTTTTGGTGGGATACCTTTGTATGAAAAAAAAGAGGATCCCGGCATATTTCATATTTGTCATCGGGGCTTTTATCAAGCCTCAGACACTTATATTTGCGCCTATACTTATCTTTACCATAATAGAGCAGGTGTTTTTGGAGGACTTTAATTGGAAGAAGTTTTGCACTGATCTCATAGGCGGCATCATAGCTATCGGATCGTTTTTTATCATGGCTCTTCCCTTTGGCGTATCAAATGTATTAAAGCAGTACTTTGAGACCCTCGGACAGTATGAATACGGAACGGTAAATGCTTATAATCTTTGGGGACTTTTGGGGAAAAACTGGACGCCGCAGGATGAGAGCTTTTTATTCATGTCCATGAAAAGCTGGGGCTTTATTGCGATACCGCTTGCGGTGGGACTTTCAGCGCTTGCATTTTTTTGGCTTAGAAAGAAAAACAATGAGGCGAGATATTTCATAAGTATGGCAGTGGTCATATCGACCATGTTTATATTCTCGGTGCGCATGCACGAGAGATATCTTTTCCCTGTTATTGTACTTCTTGTAGCCGCATTCGCAGTCAGACCGACCAGAGAAATGTTTGCGGTATATACCGGGTTCTCATTTTTACAGTTTATCAACGTGGCGCATGTATATAAAAACAATGTCGTCAACGGGATGACTACCGCTCCGGAGGGCGGTATCATCGGTATCACTGCATTTTTGGTGATGGGGATGTACGGGTATCTCTGGTTTGCCATGGACAGGCCTGTACATATACAGCCGTTTACGGGCGCTGTCTCGTCCAAGGGCAGGAGAAATGCAAAGCAGTTCAAGAACGTAAAAAGCGAGGATGAAAAAAAGCAGCGTGATGTGAGGGAGCGCTTCTCTATTCGTCCGTCGAAAAAAATGCCCGGATTTAAAAAGGCAGACTGGCTTGTCATGCTTGGGATAGTTCTTTTGTACGGAGCCTTTGCCATCACAAATCTTGGCAATGCGTACGCACCTCAGACCGAGTGGAAGAGTGACGGACAGGTCGATGCCCAGCTTATGTTTGATCTCGGGGAGAACAAACATACCGACATGGTATATATGTATCTCGGACACAATGAGGGCAGACGCTTTACACTTGATTTCTCCGAGGACGGGGTGAACTTTGAGACGGTAGGAGAGCTAAAGGCAGATGATGTTTTTCACTGGGATCGCCTGAAAAAAGAGGAGGAGGATCAGCAGACCTACAATCTTGCCAAGGACTACAGATATCTGCGTCTGACTGTCCATGATGCCGACTGTTTCATAAGAGAGATAGTGATAACAGATGCGGATCATGTTCCCATGACTCCGGTCAATGCGTCTGAATATCCGGAGCTTTTTGATGAGCAGGATATGTTTGAATATCCCGTGACATGGAGAAGCGGGACATATTTTGATGAGATATATCACGCGAGAACCGCACAGGAAATGATCGACCACCAGTACAATTACGAGAACACGCATCCGCCCTTTGGTAAATTCCTGATAGGGCTCGGTGTCAGGGTGTTCGGTATGGATCCGTTCGGCTGGCGTATTGTGGGCGTGCTGTTCGGAATAGGTATGCTGCCTGTTATCTTTTTGTTCGCGAGGAGGCTTTTTGACGCGAAGACCTGGGCGGCGGGTGCGGCAGAGGCGCTGTTTGCCTTTGATTTTATGCATTTTTCACAGACCCGCATAGCTACGATAGACGTGTACGGAACGTTTTTTATCATAGCAATGTTTTTCTTCATGTACTGGTATTCACAGCTCAGCTTCTACGATACGAAGCTTGTCAAAACCTTTGTTCCGCTGCTTGGTGCAGCCGTTATGATGGGACTTGGCTGTGCGTCCAAGTGGACAGCCGTCTACGCGTCTGCCGGCATGGGTATATTTTTCTTTTCATGTATGGTCAGACGCTTCAGGGAATACCGCCTGGCAAAGGCTGATCCGGGTGGGGCGGCTTTTGGGATAGAGCACAGTTATATAATCTCTGTGTTCAAAAAATATACGATAATAACACTTATAGTATGTGTGTTTTTATTTGTGATACTCGCAGGGCTTATATATCTGCTTAGCTATATCCCGTTCTCAAACGGTGATGATACGATGAGTCTTTGGGACAGGATGATCAAGAATCAGGTGGATATGTATAACTACCACGCAAACCTCGATGCGACGCATCCGTATTCATCCGTCTGGTATGAGTGGCCGCTCATGATAAGACCTGTATTTTATTATAGCGGCACTACGATAGAGGGATTGAAGGAAGGAATATCCGCAATGGGAAATCCCCTCGTCTGGTGGGCGGGCATCCCTGCATTCATCTACCTTGTGTACAGAATGATAAGGTTTTCGGATGGCAAGGCGATGTTTTTGGGATTTGTGTATATGGTACAGCTCGCTCCTTGGATATTGGTCAGCAGATGTACGTTTATGTATCATTATTTCCCGAGCGTTCCGTTTGTAGTCCTCATCATCGTATATGTGATGACTATATTTGATAAAAAAGAGGATAAGCACTGGAGACGGTGGATATATGTGTATGTCGGGGTCGCATTTGTATTGTTTTTGATGTTCTATCCGGCGATGACCGGATCGCCTGTTGCCGGCAGTTATATGAGATACGGACTAAAATGGCTGACGAGCTGGGCACTGTATATTTAAGGAAACACTTGATCAGTGTTTCCTTAGTAAATGGATGGAGGCAAGATGGCACAGACGGATTTTAAGATATGCAGAGAGTATGCTGCAATAGATCTGATTTTTTCACTGTATAATATTTTTGATTCAATGAATCATGAGGACAATGATAAAACAGGGGAACTGTTCGGCGAAGCGGAGAACGGATATTATGAGAGACTCACGGAGCAGCTGGCAGTAGTACTGGAGGCTTCAAAGAAAAATGAAGGGTTGAAAAGCCGTACCGAAAAGTTCAAAAAAGCGGAAAAGGATCTCAAAGACCTGAGAAATGAGTTAAAGAAAAGGATGGAGTATTTTTCTTCCGTTACTGACAGGCTGATCGCTTATGAATATGTGCTGAACCGTTTGGAGCTTACATATTCGGGCGAGGATGAGCTCGACAGATTCCTCAAGGGAGTATCAGAGGACAGCTTCATGGAGGAGGTGTTTACCCATTTAAGCTCTGACAAGGATAAACATATCTACATGGACAAGCTTCAGCAGTTGATAGGAGAGCTGCCGGTTCAGATCACCAAGAGCAAGTTTTTTGAGCTTATAGATCACACTATGAGCCTGTATCTGGGCACTGATGAGACGGCTCTTGATGAGTTTTTATATATGATAAGAATGACGGGGCTTATTTTTGAGGCTCCGGAATATCCGGATGAATACTTGAAACTAAAGGAACAGATAAAAGCCTTTGATGATGCTGACCTTAAAAACCTTGATGAGAAGGATTATCTTGGGCTAAAGGATGGTATATTTGAACTCTCCGGAAGCTTACAGCGTATCATAGATTTTTACAACGATCTTCAAAAATGCGCAAATGACGCTCTTTCTCTTTGTCTGGTGAGCAAATGGCTCCCCGAGGAGGATGAGCTGATACGGGAGAATGAAAGGAATACCATCATATCCCTGATTGAAAAAAAGCCTGATGAAGAGCTGTTTGTATCCTTTGAAGGCCGTATAGAAACGGTATCAGACAACCTGAACGCTAGGATGAGCGGGATCAAGGCGCCTGATATGAACGGAGAGGAAGAGGAAGAATACATGGATCTTGCGACACTTGCGAGATTGCTCTCCAACAGCCTGTATGCCGATATCGATCCGTTGTTTGTCGAATCAGTGCAGGTCACTGATGTTATGCTCAAAGAAAAAGAGGATGAGCTCATCAGGGATTTTACCGGGGTGTTAAAGGGATCCCCGAAGCCGCTCAGAAAAGCGATCATGGCAAAGGTAATGGAAAAGCTCCCGCCTTTTATCACGTCGGGGGAGGAGATAAGGGATTATATACATATAAATCTCTTTGAGTGCCGATCCAAGGCGGAGAAATGCGCCGTTATAGCAATTATAGGTGATATGATGGCAGGATGGTGACCGGAGGTATTTATGCTTTACTGGTACAAGGATCTTATGATCGATGACAAGCTAAAGAAAAAAGCTGCGAAGCATGTTCAAAGAGTTGAGCGCTATTACAGGGCGCTGCCAAAGAGCAGGATATTTAGCGACAAAAAAAGGGTCTGGGAGAGGATAATAGGAAAAAAAATCCCATGGAAGGAATATTATGTTATTACCAGAGCAAGCAATCCAAATGATCTCTTTGATGTGATGGGAACCAGACAGTGGATATTCCGTCACTACGCGAGAAATGACATATATGTGATAGGGTTGTATTCATCCAAGGACGGGGCGCTTGATTCTCTAAAGGAAGTGTTGATAACAGGTTACACTGAGGATCCTGAGTACTCTCCCTCGCAGATATACGGGAAGAAGGATAAATATGCTGACTATAAGCTGCTATTCACGGCTGATAGAGAATGAAAACAGCCACTCTGCCACATAAAAAAACGTACAGGCTGTGCCGTGTGAAGTGAAAGCTGTGAATAGTAACGATTACTTAAATGATAGTTTATATGATTGATAGGGGCGCTGCATGGTCATATTGTCGGTATTAAAGTGGATAGGAATAATTCTGGGATGGACGCTTGCCGTCATTCTGGGTATTGTTTTGCTGCTTGTTTTGATCGTGCTTTTTGTTCCGTTCAGATACAGGGTGAGGCTTTGCACCGATGAGAACGGGATCAAGGGCTTTAGCTTTGGCTTCAAGGTGACATGGCTGCTTCATGCCATATCAGTGGGAAAGGAAAATGACGGCAAACAGATCATCATACGGCTCTTTGGCATACCGATAAAAAAAATAGGCGGCAATGAAACGGCAGATGACCCTGATATGGAAGCGCCGCGGGAAACGGAGACGGACACCGAGGCAGATGAAACGCCGCGGGAAACAAAGACGGACACCGGGGCAGACGAAACGCCGCGGGAAACAGAGACGGACACCGGGGCAGATGAAACGCCGCGGGAAACGGAGACGGACACCGGGGCAGATGAAATACCGCAGGAAACCGATGCCGATGCCGGAGATGGAAAAAAGCGAAAATCAGTTTTTGTCATAATAAAAGAGAAGATAAACGGTATCAGAAACGGGATCAGGAATTTTTTTGACAAAATAGACTTTATTTTTTTCAAGATTTCGAGTATAATGGAACTCGTGAGCGACAAGGTCGCAAGAAACACGATCAAAAAGCTCATATCAGAAGTCATCAAAATGATAAGATATATCGGACCGAATAAGCTAAAAGGGAGAATAGAATTCGGAACAGGAGAGCCTGACACTACGGGAATGCTTTTGGCTGGAGCGAGTCTGTTGAAGCTGTCATACAAAAAGGGTTTCTCGATAATTCCGGATTTTGACAACAAGTGTCTTTTGGCTGATGTGACACTGTCAGGCAGGATCAGGGTGGTATATTTTATCAGGATGGCGCTCAGGATATGGTTTGACAAGGATGTACACCGTCTGTGGAAAAACTACAGAAGGATGAATAAGAAAATAAAAAATTATAACAACCCAAAACAAGGAGGAAAGACCAATGGCTGAAAACAAGTTTTCAGAAACAATGGAGTCTCTGTTCAAGGGGATGGATGCCTTCATCTCATCCAAAACAGTGATAGGAGATGCAGTAAAGTTTGATGATGGCACTATCGTACTGCCGTTAGTTGATGTCAGCTTCGGAGTTGCTGCCGGAGCGTTTGCGGAGGACGGCAACAAGAAGAATAACGGAGGAGGAGGACTCGGAGGAAAGATTCAGCCAAGCGCTGTTCTTGTGATCAAGGACGGAAGCTCCAAGCTTGTCAATGTCAAGAACCAGAGCGGTCTGACCAAGATACTTGACATGGTTCCGGACTTTGTTGACAAGTTCTCCGGGGACAAGAAGAAAAAGGGATCCGATGACGGAGAGACTTTGGAGACTCAGTCTGACAGCGTTGTAGTCAGTGATTGATAACATGTGAACAGCAGGAAAACAGATCGGTTTGGTGTAGGAATGGGACAGTTTAAGGAGAATAATAATATCATCATCAGCGATATCCCACTGCCTGAGGACAGTGGGATGAGCCTTATAGGGTATTTGTATCAGGCAGGGGTCAATGACGGCCTTACACCTATTGAGATAGAGGCTGAGATCGTCACCGAGACAGACAGAAACACCGGACTGTATGTGAAGAGCTCCTTTTTTGCACAGAGTGAAAAATATCTTGAAAAGAAGGAAAAAAGTCTGTTTTGTATGGTCGCGGTGGACATCAATCATTTCAGGCTGTTCAATCAGGTGTTCGGGAGAAAGCTCGGAGATGCCTATATCAGGTATGTCGCTGATATGCTTACGGGATATGTGAGCGAATACGGCGGGATAGCAGGATATCTCGGCGCGGACAACTTTGTGTATCTGGCGCCGGATTCGGAGGAGCTTTTCCTGAGGATGAAAGAGGATGCAAGGGAATATGTCAGATCCCAGAGCCTTGATGTCGGCTATGCCCCTAAATTCGGTTGTTTCAGGATCATAGATGAGAATGTAAAGCTGGTTGATGCGGTGGATCGTGCAACTACTGCGGTGGATTATGTAAAAAAAGAGTATATGAGACTATTGGCATGGTACGATCCTTCTATGGATGAGGAGGATGACGAGTTCAAACTTCTGCAGGAGGTTGAGTTCGGGCTTTTGAACCATGAGTTCACCTTCTATATCCAGCCCAAGATCAACATGGAAAATGGACGGATAATAGGAGCCGAAGCCCTGTCAAGATGGATCAGGCGCGACAACACGATGGTTCCGCCGATGAAATACATTCCGGTTCTCGAAAAAAACGGCTTTATATTCAGACTCGACAGGGTCTTGTGGGAGCAGGTCTGTAAATTTCAGAGATTTATGATAGATATGGAATATCCTGTTCTTCCGATTTCTGTCAATGTTTCACGAGCGGACTTTTTCTCAATGGATGTTGCGGGCTATCTGAACGATCTTGTAAAAAAATACGAGCTCCCCGTGGACAGCATAGAAATAGAGATAACCGAAAGAGAATACTCACTTGCCGATGCGGATCTTGAGGATGACATAGAGAGGATCAAATCCTACGGCTTTACGGTAGCCATGGATGACTTTGGGAGCGGTTATTCATCCCTGAGCTCATTGAAAGAGTTTGATATCGATATTTTGAAGCTTGATATGAGGTTTCTGAAAATAGAAGATTCCGGAATAAAAAAAGGTGTAAACATCCTCGAGATGATCGTTGATCTTGCGAACTCGCTCGAGATCCCGGTCATCATGGAGGGAGTCGAATTTCCCGAGCAGGTGAATTTCCTCAGAGACATAGGATGTAAGTTTGCGCAGGGGTATTATTACCACAAACCGATGAGAAAGGAAGCCTATGAGGATCTGTTGACAGACCCCGACGCTGTCGATGTTCAGGGCATATCATAAGTTTTTGAAAAAAGTGCTTGCTTTTTTGAATGAAGTTTGATAAAATCGACATGTTCGTTATATAGTTAGGAGGTGCTTATCATGGCTAGGTGTGCGGTATGTGGCAAGAGTGTACATTTTGGTAATGCTGTCAGCCACTCACACAGAAGGAGCAACAAGATATGGAAGTCAAATCTTAAATCTGTTCGAGTAAAGACGAACGGTGGCTCCAAGAAAATGTATGTGTGTACATCCTGTCTTCGCTCTGGTAAGGTAGAAAGAGCATAGGGACAGTTTGCTTATGAAACTGTTATGCGGTGAACGCTGGGTTCACCGTATTTTTTTCTCTTTTATATCAAAATATACTTGCGGTAAACGGTGCTTAGTGATATAATATTACTCGGTGCTTTTTTCGGGATGAATTCAAAATGGAGGATTCGGATATGAAGGGACAATTAGATACAGAGCTCGGAACAATAGTCGTTGACGAGGATGTGCTTGGCAAGTATGCCGGCTCTGCGGCAGTTGGCTGCTTTGGAGTTGTCGGAATGGCATCGGTCAACATGAAGGATGGTATTGTAAAGCTTTTGAAAAAAGACAGCTTACGACATGGTGTCAATATCACTATGGTCGATAACAAGCTTCAGATAGAATTACATATTATAGTCGCATTCGGAGTCAGTATTCTTGCCGTGTCAGAAAATCTGGTCGATACCGTCAAGTACAATCTTGAAGAGTTCACCGGTATGGAGGTAGGCAAGATCATCGTATGCGTAGAAGGTGTGCGTGTTGTCGACTGACGGCTGCGTGACCGTTTTTTTGTTCATGCGGTGAATGAATTCACCTATGTAGGAGGAAAGTGATGCAGGTCCTAAAGATTGACGCGTCAGTTATCCGCAAGTGTTTTCTTGCGGGTGCCAATGCGTTGAACGCAAAAAAGGATATAGTAAATGAGCTGAATGTGTTCCCTGTGCCTGACGGCGATACGGGAACCAATATGACCATGACCATCATGTCAGCGGCAAAGGAAGTAGCGGCTCTTGATGAAGAACCTGATATGAAGGCTCTGTGCAAGGCTATCTCGGGCGGCTCCCTGAAAGGAGCGAGGGGAAATTCCGGAGTTATACTTTCACAGCTCCTCAGAGGCTTTACAAAGGAAATTCGTGATCTGAAGGAAGTGGATGTCGAGATTCTTCAAAGTGCATTCGACAGGGCTGTAGCGCAGGCATACAAAGCAGTCATGAAGCCAAAGGAAGGCACGATCCTGACTGTTGCCAGAGAAGGAGCCAAAAAGGGCTTCGAGATGGTCGAGACCACTGACAACATAATAGAAATGATAAATGCCGTCCTTATCCATATGGAAGACACTCTTGAACTGACGCCCGACATGCTTCCGGTGTTAAAGGAAGCAGGGGTAGTTGATTCCGGCGGACAGGGACTTGTATATTTTCTCCAGGGCTGCTATGATGTTCTGCTCGGAAGGGATGTTGACACGTCCGTTCATGACGGGGCAGCAGACAACAAAAAAGCCGGCGGACACGATGCGGCAGCAAAGGCAGACCGTCCGGATCTGAAACATGTTTACTGTACGTCATTTTCCGTTATACCCAAAAAGCCGCTCACATCCAAGGTCAGCAAGAGTTTTCTGTCACATCTTCAGTCGATAGGAGAGGATGTTGATGTGGATTTCAGCGAGGATTATATAGGTGTGCATCTTCATACCAATGATCCCGGAATGGCGATCCAGAGAGCGCTGACTCATGGCGCGCTAAAGGACGTAAATATCACAAATCTGCGTGATGAGGATATGCCCTGCATCAGAAAGCGTGAGAATGCCGGAGACAGGTCATCGGAGCGCACGGAGGCAGAAAACACGGTGTCTGTCACCGGGAACAGGACAGAGGCTCCTGCCGTTCACAAAGAAAATGCATTTATCAGTGTTTCCGCGGGTGAGGGCATAAGCTCGATCTTCAGCGATCTTGGTGTTGACATCATCATCGAGGGCGGACAGACGATGAATCCCAGTACGGAGGACATCCTGAACGCCATATCAAGACTAAATGCCGATCATATATTCATCATTCCGAACAACGGAAACATACTGCTTGCAGCCAATCAGGCAAAGAGCATGGCAAAGGATCAGGATGTGAGGGTGCTGCAGTCAAAAAATATCCCGCAGGGTGTTGCCGCTATGGTGGGATTTATTGACGGTGTTTCGCCTGATGACAATGAGAACGCGATGAATGAGGCGATAGAGTCAATAAAAGAGGGCGAGGTCACCTATACGGTGAGAGACACCTCCATGTATGGCAAGCAGATCAAAAAGGATGATTACATGGGTATCTGCGGCAAGGAGATACTCAGCGTCTCCTCCGATCCGGTGGAAACAACCGTAGATCTGATAAAGGAAATGCTCGAGGATGAGTCCGAGCTTGTAACAATGTATTACGGAGAAAACGCAAACGAAGAAGAGGCGGCGCAGATCGCCGAGAAGGTCGGTATCGACCGTCCGGATGTTGAGTTTGAGATCCAGT
Organism: Eubacterium sp.; assembly: GCA_017633905.1. GTDB lineage: Bacteria > Bacillota > Clostridia > Lachnospirales > Lachnospiraceae > Eubacterium_F. The sequence goes on from JAGBOK010000086.1 coordinate 20,633, forward strand.
ATGGGGGTCAGCCGATCTATTCGTATTTTATCTCTGTGGAATGATCCGTAACCTGTCTTGTGTCGCGGCGGATGTGCAGGATTTTCTTTAAGGAGTGATCATATGGATGAACCGATCTATCTTGAATATCTCGGGGATGAGATAAAGCCCGAGAAGGAAGAAAAAAAAGAAAAGAAGATCACAAGCTTTGCAATGATCCCGTATTATTCACTAAAGGATGGGAATATCGAAGGGGTTTTGAGCTGCAAAGCGCTGATCGACAGCGTTGACGGAGAGAGGATGTCATCGGACGAGCTGATGAACAAAAAATTTTTGTTTGTCTCCTCTACTACCATGGCTGCGTTTTTTGCAATGCAGGGCGGTATGTCGGTCGATGCAGCCACGGAGCTCAAAAATCTCTACATCGGAAGAATGGATGACTGCAAGAGCATAGAGGCGGTCGATGAGCTTCACACGATTATGTTTCTTGATTTCACGAGAAAGGTGCAGGAGAGCAAAGAAGCCGAAGAGGAGCAGTCAGAAAAGGATTCCGAGGGCAGGGCAAAGATAAGCCGTTCCATCATGCAGGCAATGGAATATATCAGAAAAAATCTCCATACCAAGCTGCTGCTCAAAGATGTCGGAGAGGCTGTAGGGCTCTCGCCGAATTATCTTGCCACGAGATTTCACGCAGAGACGGGAAGCACTGTTCAGGATTATGCGAGAGATCAGAGGATCGCGATAGCTGAGGAGATGCTTAAAAAATCCAACTATTCTCTCAGCGAGATAGCGTCAGGACTCGGGTTCGGTTCAAATTCACACTTTATAAAGGTGTTCAGGGAACAGAAAGGCGTAACGCCGAAACAGTACAGACTGAGGTATTATAAATAAAAAAACAAGCTTGTGAATACAGGCAAAAAAGATATTGTGTATAATTGTTCAGGAGGGTTTGCAGCGATGGGAAGCTTGCCGGTTATTCCGTTTTTGATTATTTTTCCGGTGATCATAGCGTTTTTGATGTATGTTGTCAGATCGGAGAAGATCCGTTCACTGATCGCGTATATAGGCGCGTTTATGATAATGGCGGGAGTAGGTTATCTGACGTATTTGTGGATCGAGGGCGGATGTAAGACCATCACGCTTTATGTGGAGACAGAGGTCGCTGATTACGCGATACTTGCTTCGGAGGTCATACTCATGTGCGTAGTGACCTTCCTGAGCTTCAAGTATAAAAAATACTGGGTATCTTTACTGTCCATAGTTCCTACGGCTGCAATGGTATGGCTTGAGCTGGCAGGACCAAAGACCGAAAAGATCGCCCATATCTATATTGATCATCTATCTGTTTTGATGTGTATTATCGTTGGTGTGATCGGTGGTCTGATCGCTATATACGCCACCGGATATATGCACGGATATCATGCGCATCACAAAAATGTCAATGACAGAAGACATTATTTCTTCATGCTTTTATATTTGTTCCTCGGAGCAATGTTCGGATTCGTTCTCTCAGAGAGCCTGCTTTGGATAGACTTTTTCTGGGAGCTTACGAGCGTATGTTCATTCCTTCTCATCGGATATACCAGAGAGGAGGAGGCGATCACGAACTCATTCAGGGCTCTGTGGATGAACCTTCTCGGCGGATGCGCGCTTGCAGTCGGGATAGTTTATTTTGCCGTGGAGATGCACTGTGTTTCACTACATGAGCTTGTATCTGCCTGCATCGGAGGCGGAAACCCGGTTGCCACTATCGCGGTCGCGCTCATAGCGTTTGCGGCACTTACCAAGGCGGCACAGCTTCCGTTTTCCACATGGCTCATCGGGGCGATGGTTGCGCCCACGCCGTCATCGGCTCTCTTGCACTCAGCCACGATGGTAAAGGCAGGGATCTATGTATTGTTAAGATTGTCACCTGCCATGGCAGGGACGCTGACGGGAAATCTTATAGCTCTGATAGGCGGCTTTACTTTTCTTGCAACATCACTCATGGCTATCGCGCAGAGTGACGGCAAAAAAATACTCGCCTTTTCTACGATATCAAACCTGGGACTCATGGTTGCCTGCGCGGGTGTGGGTACCCCTGAGACCATGTGGTCGGGAGTATTTCTCATGATATTCCATGCCATATCAAAGTCACTGCTGTTCCAGGATGTCGGAGCAACGGAGAATTCGCTTCATTCAAGAGATGTTGAGGATATGCACGGACTTCTCTATATACTGCCAAAGCTTGCGGCGTTTATGTTCATAGGTATAGCCGGTATGTTTTTGGCTCCGTTTGGTATGCTTATATCAAAGTGGGCGGCTCTCAGGGCGGCAGTTGATGAGAGAAATATAATCCTTGTTATTTTTATCGTATTCGGTTCTGCCACAACGTCTCTATACTGGACAAAATGGATGGGTAAGCTCGTATCACATACCCATCTCACCGAGGAAAAGATCAAGGACGTGACAAGACCTACAGAGATGCTTTCTCTGGTAGTTCACGCGGTACTGATGCTGCTTTTGTGCGCGCTGTTCCCGATACTGTCGGGCGTATATGTAAATCCTCTGGTCGAGGAGACCTTCAGCGTGTCCATGAACGTATTGCCGACGCATATACTTATAGTGCTTGCGATCATCATACTTTTGGTTTTTGCGGTGCCTGTCCTGGCATACATATACAGCCGCAAGATGACCTACAACCGCAAGGATTCATACATGAACGGAGTAAACTACGGAGACAACAGATCGTTTGTTGACTCGTTTGGCGAGAGAAAGACGCTTTGGCTTTCCAATCACTACTACAAGGATCTGGTCGGCAAGAGAAAACTCATGAAGCCGTGCCAGATAATCACCATGGCGACACTTATAGTGGTAATGGCGGTAATAATAGGAGGTGCATTATAATGAGTATCATATCGATCATCCTGGTTATCGCTTATGTGTTATTGGCTCCCATAATAGGAGGACTTCTTGACGGCTTTGACAGAAAAATATCCGCAAGGATGCAAAGGCGTGTCGGACCTCCGCTTCTACAGCCGTTTTACGATGTGATCAAGCTTTTTTCCAAGCAGGTCATCATAGTCAGCAGATCGCAGATGTTCTTTCTTCTGTCATATATGGTTCTGATCATAGTGACGGGTGTTATGTTCTTTGCAGGTACCGATATCCTCATGTGCTTCTTTGTAATGAGCACCGGAGCAACATTTTTGTATTTCGCTGCCATGGTAACATCTACCCCGTATTCAACGATGGGCGGAAACAGGGAGCTGATACAGATGCTTGCTTATGAGCCGGCTGTGCTTTTGACATGCGTTGGCTTTTATCTGGCAGAGGGTACCTTTGATGTCGATGCTATCGCGTCATCAAGGTACAGCTCAATCATATATCTGCCGGGATTTTTTATAGCATTTGTATTTATTCTGACTATCAAGATGAGAAAGTCTCCGTTTGATCTTTCTACATCTCATCATATGCACCAGGAGCTTGTCAAGGGACTCACCACCGAGATGGGAGCCAGAAATCTGGCGCTCTTTCAGGTGACAGAGTGGTATGAGAATGTTTTTCTGATGGGAGTTGTGGGACTCTATGTCATCAATTCCACATGGTGGAGCGTTTTCTATGCGATAGGTGCAGTCTTGATCGTTTATTTTTTGGAAATACTTATAGACAATACAAGCGCCAGGGTGAAGTGGGACACCATGATCAAGCTTAGCTGGGGAGTGACATTGCTTTCTGCCGGTGTAAACCTCATCATCCTGATGGTCATAAAATAACGAGGAGGAAAAGATGGCTAATATCAAGAGATCCCCGTGGCTGCTGCATTATGACGGATCAAGCTGCAACGGGTGTGATATAGAGGTTTTGGCGGCATTGACACCGGTATATGACGCTGAGAGATTTGGTGTGATGAATACCGGAGATCCGATGCAGGCGGATATTTTTCTGATAACCGGCGGCATCAACGAGCAGAACAAAGAGGTTGTCAAGCAGCTTTATGATCAGATGCCAAGACCAAAGGTCGTAGTGGCAGTAGGTGTCTGTGCGTGTACGGGCGGGATATTCAAGGACTGCTATAACATACTCGGAGGAGCGGACACGGTGATTCCGGTCGATATCTATGTGCCGGGCTGCGCTGCCAGACCGCAGGCGATAATAGACGGCGTCGTGCAGGCGGTAGAGCTTTTCCAGAAGAGGCTCGATGAGCACAAATACAATAAAAAGCATGGAATAGGACACGGTGAGAGCGAGGTGAGAGAAAATGGCTGACTCCATTCATCAGGAGAATGAGCTCGAAACGATAGAGGTCGGCGAGCTGATCCCAAAGGTAATGAAGCTGAAAAAGCAGGGGATGAGACTCTCACAGGCTTGCGCCGCGTATATAGATGAGAAATTTGAACTCAGCTATTCATTTGCCGATGATGTGACATACCGTTATCACAGCCTTCGTCTTGTGATAGATACCGATACGGATGTTCCGAGCATCACTGAGGTCATACCGTCTGCCGTTTTCTATGAGAATGAAATGAAAGAGATATTCGGCGTAAAAATAGGAATGATCAGTCTGGATTATCACAACAAGCTGTACAGGATAGATGTAGAAAAGCCTCTTGGTCCAAAGACTGATGAGAAGGAGGATTAAACGATGGCAAAGAAAAGTGTGATCCCGTTTGGTCCCCAGCATCCGGTGCTTCCGGAGCCCATACATCTTGACC
>JAGBOK010000087.1 GCA_017633905.1 Eubacterium sp.
ATGATATTACCCGTATGGAGAGAGCGCTCGACCGTGAGAGGCTGGAGGACAAGCCGTGTGTAGCCGAGCTCTGCCGCAGATATCTTGCGGATGAGGAGGATTTTAGTACCGAGAGACTCAATGAAGCCGGTATAGGATCAGGTATTTCAAATATAACTATCGAAGAGGCGATAGCTGCCATAGAGAAAAAAATTTTTTGTAAATGAGATATTCCGTTACAAAGCGGTAACGTGCCATAATTGGTTGAAAAGCAAAAAAAACTGTGATATAATAACCATGGATGAAAAATCATACATAAAGCTTTTATGCTCGAAACAAAACCGATAGCGACAGGAGGGTGCCATGGATCAGATACATTTGGATCCGCTTCAACAGATCTCACAGACGACCGAAGCGCGCCAGAGCGCAAAAACAGATGATGAGTTCAAGTTCACCCTAATGTCCAAGATCGAGGAGGACGGACTTGCCGAGCGTCTTGACGGGATGATGAAGGAGATCACCCAGCAGGGGAAAAAGCTGAAAAAGCACATGGATATCCGGGACATGAAACACTACAGAGCCCTGATCAAGGAATTTCTCAATGAGGTAGTCAACCGCTCACACAAGTTCTCACGCGAGAATTTTCTCGACCGCAGAGGCCGCCACAGAGTCTACGGTATGATCAAGAGAGTCGATGCGGCGCTCGATGAGCTTGCCGGAGAGCTTATCAAGGATGAGAAGGATTCCATTGCAATACTTGACAAGGTCGATGAGATCAGGGGACTTTTGTTGGATATAGTCACATAAATCAGGAGGTTTGGTATGTTTTCTTTTTCAGAGATAGTTGGTCATGATGAGATCAAGCTCCATCTGCACGAGGCCATCCAGAAGAAAAATCCTTTCCATGCATATATATTTGACGGAGACGTGGGAGTCGGCAAGGAGACCATGGCAAAGACATTTGCCGCGGGACTTCAATGTCAGGACACTCTTGGACATGAAAAGCCGTGCAAGGAGTGTATATCCTGCAGACAGATAGAGTCTAATTCAAATCCCGATGTGATCTGGATAAACAGAGCCGGGAGCAGCTACGGTGTGGATGAGATCAGGGAACAGCTCATACAGACCGTGGATATCAGACCGTATTCGTCGCCGTACAAGATCTATATAGTTCAGGATGCCGAGAAGATGAGGGAGGAGTCGCAGAACGCCCTTCTAAAGACGCTTGAAGAGCCGCCGGAATATGTGGTGATACTGCTGCTTACAAGCAATATTTCCGAGCTTCTTCCGACGATCCGGTCAAGATGTCTGACGCTTGAATTTCATCCGCTAAGCTCAGGCATCGTGGAGGAGTTTTTGCGGACGCAATGCGGGACACCTGACTATATAGCCAAGGAGAGCGCTGCTTTTGCACAGGGCAATATAGGCAAGGCGATCAGATACGCGGATGCATCCGATGATTTTGTCAAGAGAAAAAATACTATCATAGAGATGCTTAAGTCTGTTGAGAATTTCGATGTACCTGATATGATCGAGACGGTAGAGAGCCTTGGGACCAAGAGAGAGGAACTCAGGGATTATATCGACCTCATGATGCTCTGGTACAGGGATGTTCTCATATTCAAGGCAACCAAAAACATCAATCAGCTTATTTTTCAGAATGAGTCTCAGGCTATATCCATGGAATCATCGAGACTCAGCTATGAGAAGATAGAGGAGATAATACAGGCATTTGACAGAGCCAAGGCAAGGATCAGGGCGAATGTGAATACAGATATCACATTGGAGCTTATGTTTGCCACGATGAAGGATTGAGAGGAAATATAAATGAAAACAGTAGTCGGAGTGAGATTCAGACAGGCGGGCAGGGTGTATTACTTTGACCCGGGCAAAGAGACACTTGCCAGAGGACAGCGTGTCATCGTAAACACCGTCAAGGGGACAGAGCTTGGCACGGTGATATTGCCGAATACCGAGATGGATGAGGAAAAGCTCGGCGACGGTATCAAAAGGATCAGCCGCGTTGCCACGGAGAAGGATATAGAAATAGAAAACTCCAACAGAGAAAAAGAAAAAGAGGCATTTGATATATGCAAGACCAAGATCGCAAGACACGGTCTGCAGATGAAGCTCATAGGAGCCGAATACACATTTGACCGCAACAAGCTGCTTTTTTATTTTACGGCTGACGGAAGAGTGGATTTCAGGGAGCTTGTCAAGGATCTGGCAGGAGTGTTCAGGACGAGGATCGAGCTCAGGCAGATCGGCGTCAGGGATGAGACCAAGATATGCGACGGCATAGGAATATGCGGCAGGGAGCTTTGCTGTGCGAGCTATCTCTCTGATTTCGCGCCGGTATCCATCAAAATGGCGAAGGAGCAGAGCCTTTCTCTAAACCCCACCAAGATATCAGGAGCGTGCGGAAGGCTCATGTGCTGTCTGAAGAACGAGGAAGAGGCGTATGAGGAGCTGAACTCCCATCTTCCGAATGTCTCTGAGAGAGTAAAGACTCCCGAGGGGCTGTCCGGAGAGGTCGCGAGCGTCAGCGTTTTGAAGCAGAAAGTCAAGGTCATAGTAGAGCTTGAAGGAGACGAGAAGGAAGTCAGGGAATACGATGTCTCAGAGCTCAGCTTCAAAAAGCAGGGACCAAGGGAGCGGATCAAAAACAAGCATGACAAGGAAATAGAAAGACTTGAAAAGTTAGAGGAAAAGGATGCGGGGAGATCAAGGCTTGATGACTGATACAGGGGTCGATCCCGCGGATCGCGGCGCGTTTTTGCACTCAGGAGAAAGACTTGATGACCTCCAAAGAGATTCACTAAAGATAATCCAAAACCCGGGATGGTTCAGCTTCGGCATGGATGCGGTCCTGTTATCAGCGTTTGCCGCGCCCGGAGTGAGGGAAGAAGACGCCTGTATTGATCTGTGTACGGGCGGCGGAGTGATACCCCTGCTGATGTCTGCGAGGACGAGAGGCAAGCATTTTGACGGAATCGAGATCATGGAGGATGTGGCGGACATGGCATCACGCTCCGTGGCTTACAACGGGCTTTCCGACAAAATAACCATCAGGGTGGGTGATGTAAAAAATGCGGCAGAAATATTCGGATATTCCTCTTTTGATATAGTGACGGTCAATCCTCCGTACCTCAAGGAAGAAGCCGGACTCATCAATCCGACGTCCCACAAGGCAGCGGCAAGGCATGAGATCTTTCTCACACTTCTTGATGTGATCGTGGCTGCAAAGGATCTTTTGGTGTCGGGAGGACATTTTTATATGGTTCACAGACCGTTCAGGCTGGCGGAGGTTTTGTCTGAGATGGTGAACAGCGGAGTAGAGCCCAAGAGACTGAGGATGGTCTATCCGTATGCAGACAGAGAACCCAATATGTTTTTAGTCGAGGGAGTCAGGGGAGGCAGATCCGGTATGGTCGTCATGGAGCCTCTCGTGATATATAACGGTAACGGAGATTACACCGACGAGGTAAAGAAATTGTATTATAGCTGACGGGGGAGGAATGTATGTCAGAAAAATATATGATGGCTCTTGATGCGGGGACAACGTCGAACAGATGTATATTGTTCGATGAGAAGGGACAGATAATCTCTGTTGCCCAAAAGGAATTTACCCAGTATTTTCCAAAGCCCGGTTTCGTGGAGCATGATCCTGACGAGATATGGTCGACCATGCTCGGAGTTGCGGTAGAGGCAATGTCAAAGGCAGGAGTTCTCGCGGAGGATATAGCAGGCATCGGGATTACCAATCAGAGAGAGACGACTATAGTATGGGATAAAAATACCGGAGAGCCTGTTTACAATGCGATAGTATGGCAGTGCAGAAGAACATCGGAGTTTTGTGACAGCCTAAAGGCGCAGGGACTTACCGATATGATCAGAGACAAGACAGGACTTGTCATAGATGCTTATTTCTCTGCGACCAAGCTGAAGTGGATACTCGACAATGTTGACAGAGCCAGAGAGAGGGCAGGAGCAGGAGAGCTTTTATTCGGGACTGTTGACACATGGCTTTTGTGGAAGCTGACCAGGGGATCAGTCCATGTCACGGACTATTCCAATGCTTCAAGAACCATGATGTTCAATATCAGAACGCTGAAATGGGATGAGGATATCCTGAGGCTTCTTGATATCCCCGTGGAGATGCTGCCCGAGGTCAGACCGTCAAGCATGATATACGGATACTCGGCGCCCAACTATCTCGGAGGGCAGATACCCATAGCCGGTATCGCGGGAGACCAGCATGCGGCGCTCTTTGGTCAGACCTGTTTTGACAAGGGTGATGCCAAGAATACCTACGGAACGGGATGCTTTCTTTTGATGAATACCGGAGAGAAGCCCGTGTTCTCGGATCACGGGCTGGTCACGACCATAGCATGGGGGATAGGCGATACTGTCAAGTACGCGCTGGAGGGATCAATTTTTATCGCAGGTGCCGCTATACAGTGGCTGAGGGATGAGCTGCATCTGATAGATGCGGCGGATGATTCGGAATACATGGCGATGAAGTATCCCGATACAAACGGCTGTTATGTCGTGCCGGCTTTTACGGGGCTTGGAGCGCCATACTGGGATCAGTACGCAAGAGGCACCATAGTCGGACTCACAAGGGGCGTAAACAAATACCACATAGTCAGGGCTACATTAGAGTCCATAGCATATCAGACCTATGATGTCGTATCAGCCATGGAGGCTGATCTGGGAGTAAAGATCTCATCACTGAAGGTAGACGGGGGAGCGTCTGTCAACAACTTTTTGATGCAGGCTCAGGCTGATATTATAGGTTCTAGGGTCATAAGACCTGTTATGCGGGAGTCAACAGCGATAGGTGCCGCATACCTTGCCGGACTTGCCGTGGGCTACTGGGAGTCCGAGGAGAGCATAAAAAGAAATGTAAGCGTGGATCGCGTCTTTGAACCGAAGATGGATCCGGACAAAAGGGAAGAAGGGATACATGGCTGGAAAAGAGCAATAAAAGCTGCGTTAGCTATCAACGCGCCGTAAGATGACACGGAGGTTATGCGTATGGGTGGATCAATAGGAACGGTTACTTATTATGAGAATTATTCGCCGGTAGGTGACGTGACGGTCACCTCGGTGTGCCTTGTGTTTTTTATACTGATGGCAGTCGCATACAATATAAAAAGCAAGAGCTATCGTATCATGCAGGCAATGATAGTTTGCCTTTTGATAGCTGCGGCTGCAAGTATGGGGTATCATATTACTCTCAATAAGCGTGATGAAATACCGTATGCTGTCATATATCTGCTGAGATTTTTGATGCACACGGGTCTTTTCGTGAATCTTTATCTGTATGTTATTTATGTCATGGAGCCCCTGCAATTGGACGCAAACATCAGAAAAAGATTTTTCATAGCGGATACTGTCCTGTTGGTTATGTTCGTAGCGGATGATCTGTTCAGCACTATATTTAAGTTTGGTTATTACATAGATGAGACAGGCACTATCCACGAGGGCGTGAGATTTTTCTTTGCCATCGGATATTGCTGTTTCTTTGGGATCATCGCATGGCTTTTATTGGTCTACCGCGGCAGGATAGTCAGGCAGATATTGTACGGGATATTAGGAACCTTTGCGATGTCAATACTTATGATGAGCATACAGGGAGCCCACGGTCAGGTGTCATTCACATGCGTATGTTTTTTGTATCCGATCGTGACACTTTTGTACATGATACATGCAAACCCCTATGATATCGAGATAGGCGCGGTCAATGTAAATGCGTTTGATGACATGATAGGATATGTGAACAGACACCACGAAAGCAGATTTTTTATGTCGCTTTTTATGCCTGATTTTGAAGGAACAGGCAAAAAATATCCGATAGAGATACAAAACACCATCAAGGAGTTTACACAGCAGTATTTCAGGGGAGCGGTTCTTTTCAAGCTCTCCGGCGGCAGGATGCTGCTCTCGATAAATATGAAAAAAAATCCCGATTATAAAAAGGGAGCCGAAAGCGCATTAAAAAGATTTGCCAAGGAATATAAAAACTTCCAGTTTGATTATAAGATCGTGTTTTTGACTACCGTTCCGAGCATTACGGGCGGACATGATTACATAAAGCTTTTACAGTTCATTGAAAAAAAGATGGATATCAATTCCGTTCACACCGTGGCAGACAGGGATATTGCCGATTATACGACTACCAAGTATGTCCTTTCGGAGCTTGAAGACATCAGGCACGGAGCAGATCTCAATGACCCCCGCATAGAGGTGTTCACGCAGCCCGTGCTCAATATAGCAACAGGCAAATACGATACTGCGGAAGCCCTGATGCGCATGAGGCTTCCCGAGACCGGTATGGTATTTCCCGATGTTTTTATACCGCTTGCGGAGGAATACAATTACATACATACATTAAGTCTCATTATTTTATTCAAGACCTGTATCAGGATCAAAAATATGCTTGATCAGGGGTACAACGTGCAGAGGATATCGGTGAATTTTTCTGTCGGAGAATTGAGGGACAAGAGCTTTTGTGATGATGTAAAAAGAGTTATTGACAAGGTCGGAGTACCATATGATAAAATAGCGATAGAGATCACTGAGAGCCAGAACGAGAGTGATTTCCTGATCACGAAAAAAAGGATCAACGAGCTTCGCCATGACGGGATCAAATTTTATCTTGATGATTTCGGCACGGGGTACTCAAACTTTGAGAGGATCATGGAGCTTCCGTTTGATATCATCAAGTTTGACAGATCTCTTGTTATCGCCTGCGGTTCGGATGAGAAGTCGGAGCAGATGGTAACACACCTTGCGAGGATGTTCTCATCGATGGATTATTCCGTGCTTTATGAGGGAGTAGAGACCGAGCAGGACGAACAAAAATGCATCAGGATGAGCGCGAAGTACCTGCAGGGCTACAAGTATTCAAAGCCGATCCCCATAGAGGAGCTTTCCGAATGGTTTGAGAAGACGGCATAATACGCAGTTTTGATTTTGGAGGAAGAGCATGAAAAAAATATATCGCCGCATAGCATTGCTGCTGTGTATCAGCATGATAGCCGGTATCGTCGGCAGGAGCGAGCTGAAAGCTGCCTCTTCTTTGAATGTCCGACTGATAATAGTCGATAAATTCGTAACAAAAAAGGAATACAATTTAAAGCTTGGAAAGAAGCGCCAGTTAAATGTCAGGGTAAACAATGCTTTCGGCAAGACGAAGGTGACATACAGCTCGGCTGATAAAACAATTGCGAAGGTAACTAAAAAAGGCTTTATACGAGCTATGGCTCTTGGCTCAGTCAAGATCAGGGTCAAGGTAAAATGTACGTCCGGATCGAAAAAAAAGGTTAAAAAAACATGGGTAAGGATAAATGTGATCGGAAATGATGATGTGTATCCGACGAGTGATCCCGTGCCTGAGTACACACCTTCATACACTGATACGGTGACTCCTACCACGGCGCCCGCAACGGGTGTCATGTCTGCCATGCTGCTTGTAAACGGAACGACGTCCAAACAGTTTCCGATGATAATTCTTGACAACGAGAGCGGCAGGATGCTGTACAATTCCCTGCCGAAGGTGATATATTTTACTGATCAGAACCAGAATACCAAAACGGCAACGGAGACCGAGCTCATATATGCAATGGATGAGTTCAAGCCCACCAATCTGGCGGCAGGTGATCTCATGCTCTACGGCAACAGCAGATATGAGCTCACCTATGAGGATCACACGAGCGGATACGCGTATACGAGGCTCGCGAGAGTCACTAACGTAACAGGGCTGAAGGATGCTCTGGGAACAGGTCCGGTATCGGTCACTATCATAAAGTCAACACTGCCGACTACAGGACCATCGGGTACAGTGGCTCCGACATATGCGCCGGGGACATCTGTAAGACCTACGGTGACGATGCCTCCGATCCTTCCGGTCTCGCCGACACCGACTCCGAGTCTTCCACCGGGAGTGAGCGCAGTGCCCGCCGCGACGGTGACTCCGGGGACAACGCCCAGACCGTCAGCATC
>JAGBOK010000088.1 GCA_017633905.1 Eubacterium sp.
AGAAAAAAGACCCAGACCTGCATCAGCATCAGAAGAGTTTTTAAGATGAACAAAAAAACATCCGATATTCCGTTATTCATAAATATTATTATTACGGGACTTCCCTCACTCGCGCGCCAGGGCATGTCATCACTTGCGACCGCGACGATGAACATACTTGCAAGACCATATGGTGATGCCACGATCGCTGCCATGAGTATAGTGATGAGACTCGGATTTATACTGTTTGCCGTGGGACTTGGAATAGGTCAGGGCTTTCAGCCCGTGAGCGGATTCAATTACGGCGCAGGCAGATATGACAGAGTGAAAAAAGCGACTTATTTTACATGGATATTTTCTACCATCGTGCTTATTGTTATGGGAGTCGTCATGTGGTTTATATGCGGTGATCTGATCGCTGTTTTCAGGAATGATCCCGCTGTAATAGAAATAGGTATCCCTGCCATGAGATACCAGCTCGTCGTGCTTCCCGCGCTTCCTGTATGCTTCATCGGGAACATGCTTTTCCAGAGCATCGGAAAGAGCGGAAGGGCATTATTCTTATCATGTCTTAGAAGCGGCATCTGCTATATCCCGGTGATACTTATAGTGACGGGCACCTTTGGGATCATCGGAATACAGATAGCTCAGCCGGCATCTGATGTATTATCTGCAATAATAACTTTGCCGTTTATGCTGTCCTTTTTAAAGAAGATAGATCCATCCCATAATTGAGGGACTTATAGCTGTTATTCAGGAGTCATTGGGTTCTTTAGGATAGCAATATATGTACTGTGATCAGATTTCTATATCATAGAAAAATACTATCCTGTCGCCCTTTGCTATTTCATACCTGCTGCAGCCGACTCCGGGAACTATACCGTCCACACTGTATTTCCATCCGCTTTCACTGCCGCAGTCAAACTCGTACAGATTCCCGATACCGCTGACATAATAGGTCTCATATATAGGAGTGTATCTGCTGTCCAAAAGAATATTGTTATCATCGCAGATTTTTTTAAGCGCATCATATACGGTGAGACCTTTTTGATATTCCAGTTTGCCGGAAAAAAACACCCCGTTTTCCGGTATCACATTTTCAAGACCGTCCCGCCACAGATCGGGGCGGTCTGTTATTTTTTTACATTCTATAGTAAAATAATAAATATCTTTTTTGTCCGCGGGTTCTTTAGTCGGAGAAAAGGTCGCATCAGGAGCAGGCTTAGGACTTTTTGTTTCCCGGACGTCAGAGAGATCGGAATTGTTGCTGCCATCCCCAGCGCCTGTGCTTGAACTGTCATGAACTGATGCAGGAGTTGCTTTAGAGGTATTGTTTTGTTTATTATCTGAACCGGCATTATTATTTTTTTCGTCGGATGTCTTTTTTGTAGCATCTGTTTTATATTCTGACGAACCGTTTTTTTTCGTATTGTCAGTGAGCTGTTCTCCGGCTGCATTCCGGGATCCGGTATAATTCTCTTCGTCCGCTGGAGCTTCGGAAGATCGTATCAGGTAAGAATTATCATCTGGCAGAGCTGTGGAGATGGATGATCCCGTCACTGATACGATAGTTTCTTCCCCGGCAAATCTGCTGTCGGAAGATGATCCGCCGGATATACCATAATAGATCAGGCATCCGATCAATATACACCATACAACTATTATAGTTGTTTTAAGTCTGCTGCCGGTTGTCATTTTTTCTCCTTATCTTATATCTTTTTTATCCGCTCTATTGCCTTTTTGGTATTATCAAGTGTTCCAAACGCAGTCAGTCTGAAATATCCTTCTCCCGAGGGACCAAAGCCTGAGCCGGGAGTACCGACTACATTCGCTTTTTCAAGGAGAACATCAAAGAACTCCCATGAGCTCATACCGTCAGGAGTTTTCATCCAGATATAAGGGGCGTTGACTCCTCCGTATACCGAATATCCGGCGGCGCTCAGTCCTTCTCTTATGATCGCTGCATTATTCATATAATACGCGATCTGTTCTTTGGTCTCGGCTCTGCCCTCATCAGAATACACTGCCTCACCGGCACGCTGCACGATATACGGCGCGCCGTTGAACTTGGTTCCCTGACGTCTGCCCCAGAGACTGTTAAGAGCGACACCGCCGCTTACAAGTGCCTTTGGAACAACAGAAAAACCAAGTCTCGTACCCGTAAAGCCTGCATTTTTTGAAAAGCTCCTCATCTCGATGGCGCATTCCATAGCGCCCTCACATTCATAAATGCTGTGAGGCACATCGGGTTCGGAAATATAAGCTTCATAAGCCGCGTCATATATTATAACCGCCTTGTTATCAAGAGCGTATTTTACCCATGCGCTCAGCGCGTCCTTGGTGAGTGTGGTTCCGGTAGGATTGTTAGGACAGCATATATATATGATATCGGGAGTCTCCTCCGGAAATTCAGGCGTGAAGTTGTTTTCTGCAGTGCATGGCATATAGATAACATCGGACCATCCCTGCCTGCTCTCTATATAATCACCGGTCTTGCCTGCCATAGCGTTGGAGTCGATATAAACAGGATAAACGGGATCCGTAACTGCTATCTTGTTATCAGTGGAAAAAATATCAACGATATTGCCGGAGTCAGATTTGGCTCCGTCGCTTATGAACACCTCATCAAGATCAAGAGAGATACCTCTCGGCGTATAGTCGCCCGCAATGATCGCCTTTTTTAAGAATTCATATCCCCCATCCGGTGAATATCCGCGAAAGGTTTCAGCCTTTCCCATCTCATCGACCGCGCGGTGCATGGCATCGGTAACGGCGGGTACAAGAGGCAGCGTCACATCACCTATTCCAAGGCTTATGACTTCGTTTTGCGGGTGCGCTTCTTTGTAGGAGGCAACCTTTTTTGCAATGGTAGAAAAAAGATAGCTTCCCGGAAGCTTCAGAAAATTTTGATTGATTTTAAACATGGGTCTGTCTCCTTTGGTTGGTATAGTATAGGTTTTAGTGATGGAAAACATGATAACACAACAAGTGAAACAATGCAATTGAATTTTATAAAATAATATGATATAATTGTTGTTTATTGGAGGTAGATACTATGAAGTTTAAAGAAATAAACAAAGTCCACTCAGGTAAATTTATCCACAGATATGATATTACATACGAGACATCATCGGGACATGAAAAGGTCTATGAGATGATCAGCCGCAACCCCGATATTGACTCCCGTGAGAAGCTGATCGGCGGACGGGCTGATGCCGTAGTATTGATACTGACGGATGCAGACGGAGACAAACTCCTTCTCAACAGAGAGTTCAGGCTTGCCACGGGACAGTGGGTGTACAACTTTCCCGCAGGACTTATCGATGGTGACGAGACACCGGAGGAGGCAGCAAAAAGAGAGCTTTTTGAGGAGACGGGTCTTTCTCTGGATGTCATAGACGATGTAGTAGGCAACAGCTATTCTGCGATAGGCTTTGCCAACGAGTCAAATATCTGTGTCATAGGGAAGGCATCGGGAGAAATACGCCCCAGTGACTCTGAGGTCGAGGAGATAGAAGCCGGGTGGTTTACAAAGGATGAGGTGAGAGAGCTGCTTGTGAACAACTACTTTGCGGCGAGGACTCAGGCCTATTGTTATCTCTGGTGCAGGATGTAGGGATCAGGACAGTCTGCCGGCGGAGAAAATAAACGATTTGTCATCAGGTACCGGAAACAGCAGAAAGGATCGGGTAGTATAGCAATGAGATTTGTAATACAGGTAGTATCACATGCAAAGGTAGAGGTGGATGGAAATACCACAGGAGAGATAGACAAGGGCTTTTTGGTGTTGATAGGGATAGGTCATGACGACACTGTAGAGATCGCTGACAGGATGATAGATAAGCTTATTAAGCTTCGGATATTTAGTGATGAGAACGGCAAGACGAATTTAAGCCTTGCCGATGTGTCGGGAAGCCTCCTTTTAGTATCACAGTTTACTCTCTACGCTGATTGCCGCAAGGGCAACAGACCGAGCTTTACTTCGGCGGGAGCGCCTGATATGTCCGGGAGACTTTATGATTATATCTGCGACAGATGCTCTGAGAGGGTTTCGGTTGTGGAGCGTGGGATATTTGGCGCGGACATGAAGGTTTCTCTTGTCAATGAGGGACCCTTTACAGTTATACTTGATTCCGATGAGATCATATCATAAAGAGTCGTGAACAGTAACAGCGGATCAGTACAGGATCATGCCGATACTTGACAAAACAGGTATTATTTGATATCATGTCTCCGGCGAGCGGTATTCCTATAGAAACTGCATCGGATCGGAGACATTATGAAGAAAACAGGATTCATCGGTGCCGGCAAGGTAGCATGTTCTGTCGGGAAGTATCTCACGGAGAACGGCATACCGGTATCGGGCTATTATGATTTGGATTCGGACAACGCAGACGAAGCTGCGACCTTTACGGATTCAAGGGCTTATATGGATGGATCTCAGTTGATATCAGATTCAGATATCATCTTTATTTCTACGCCTGATGACAAGATACTTCCCGTATGGGAGCATATAAAGACAATGGACATCCGTGACAAATATATCGGGATGTTTTCGGGATCTCTGTCATCAAAGCTTTTCTCTGGGGTTGGATCAGCCGGAGCGCACGGCTTTTCACTCCATCCGATGTATGCGTTCAGTGACCGTTTCACAGACTATAGAGATTTTCATACAGCAAAGCTTACCCTGGAGGGTGATGAGCATGCGTGCAGGGTGATAACGGATATTTTTGCGGGGCTCGGTCATGACATATATGTGATCGATTCCGAAAAAAAATATCGATATCATGCGGCAGCAAGCATAGCGAGCAATCTTATGATCGGACTTTATGACCTAAGCCTTGATATGCTGACCGATTGCGGACTAAAACCTGACCAGGCTGTTGATATACTGGCTCCGCTTGTGAAGAAAAACACCCTCGCCATGTTAAATACGTCACCGGCTGAAGCGCTCACAGGTCCCATAGAAAGAGGCGATGTAGAGACAGTGGAGCATCATCTCAGTGTGATGAGCGGGAGGGAGGCAGCCATATATATTCCTCTTGCCCAAAGGCTCATTGATATCGCCGAGAAAAAGAATCCTGACAGAAATTATGATCCCATGAGATCAGTCGTGAACAAATAGTAAAATCAAATATGCGGATACCCAATGTGGATCCGACAGAAAGTGAGAGAACAAATGGCAAAGAAAAACACCGTCCTGACCTTTCGGCAGGCAAAAGAAAACGGCGGGAAACTGACAATGCTTACGGCGTATGACTACTCCACGGCAAAGCTTATTGACGAGGCGGGGGTAAACTCCATACTTGTAGGCGATTCTCTTGGCAATGTGATGCTCGGATATGAGGATACTATCCCCGTTACCATGGAGGATATGATGCATCACGGGGCAGCGGTCGCGAGAGGAACAAAGAACGCTCTTCTCATCATCGACATGCCGTTCATGTCATACCAGATATCCGTTCGTCAGGCTCTGAAAAATGCCGGACGTATCATGAAGGAGACCGGCTGTGACGCCGTCAAGCTTGAAGGAGGTCACAGAGTCTGTCCGCAGATAAAAGCTATGACGGAGGCAGGGATCCCGGTCTGTGCCCACATCGGCATGACGCCGCAGTCCGTAAATGCATTCGGAGGCTTCAAGGTACAGGCAAAGACAGAAGACACTGCAAGACGTCTCATAGAAGAAGCGCAGGCAGTAGAGGAGGCAGGCGCGTTTGCTGTAGTGATGGAGTGTGTTCCTGCCGCTCTTGCGGAGCTTGTGACGAAGAAGCTGTCCATACCTACGATCGGCATAGGAGCAGGAGCAGGGTGTGACGGTCAGGTACTTGTATATGCGGATATGCTTGGCATGTATTCAGACTTTATCCCGAAGTTCGTCAAGAGATATGCTAACCTCGGTGATATTATGAAGGAAGCGATACAGGGCTATATAGATGAGGTGGGGAGCGGTGCGTTTCCTGCCGAAGAACACACATTTAAGATAGATGAAGACGTGATAAAAAGTGTTACAGCCGTGAATAGTTAATCAATGAATGGAAACAAATAAAATTAGAGTTGACTATTTTGCTGACTTGTGGTATGTTATAGACAGGCTAAAAGTGATGCGAGAAGCTCATAAGCTATCACAAAACCCCACGAGCTGCTACTCGTGGGGTTTTATTTGTCATTTTTTGCCAGGCTGACCAGACCTGAGGCTGTTGCCCTATTGATCTCTGTCAAACCATTTGCAGATATAGTGGCTGGCTATACCTGCCAAAACAGAGATAAAAAAAGATGCAAGAAAACCCATGTGGCTATCACCTCCTTTCTTTGCATAGTCAGGAGGGGGCAACATATTTATTATATATATCGTTATAACAATTGTCAAACATTGGAGGAGAATATGAGTATATCGATCATAGCTTTACCTGATGAGGTCAGAAATCAGGTGAGAGAGTGGAAAAAAGAAGGGCTTAGCGTGGGGCTTGTGCCTACGATGGGATATCTTCATGAGGGGCATGAGAGTCTCATCAAAGCATCCGTAGAGCAAAATGACAGAACAGTTGTGAGCGTATTTGTAAACCCCATACAGTTTGGACAGGGTGAGGATCTGGCTACATATCCGAGAGACATAGAGAGGGATTCAGGATTGTGCGAGCGCGCAGGCGCCGATATTATTTTTCATCCGGAGTCGTCTGACATGTACGTTGCGGATTTTTGCACATTTGTTGACATGGACAAGGTGACAAAGAACCTCTGCGGCAAAACACGTCCGACTCATTTCAGGGGAGTGTGTACGGTCTGTTCCAAGCTTTTTAATATCGTAGAGCCCGACAGGGCATATTTCGGGATGAAGGATGCCCAGCAGCTTGCCGTGATACGCCGCATGGTGCGTGACTTGAACTTTGGTCTTGAGATAGTCGGATGTCCTATCATCAGAGAGGATGACGGACTTGCCAAGAGTTCAAGAAATACATACTTAAGTCCTGCGGAAAGAGAGGCTGCCACGATTCTTTACAAGGCGCTGACAGAGGGCGAAGCTCTTATAAAAAATGGCGAGACCAATGCAACGGTCGTCAAAGAAACCATCAGAGCCAGAATAGACTCAGAAGCCCTTGCAGAGATCGATTATGTTGAGGCAGTAGACTTTGACAGTATTGAGCCGGTGGATGAGATCAGGGAGAACACCCTGATAGCCATTGCGGTGTACATAGGAAACACAAGACTGATCGACAATTTTGTAGTCAGCCGTATATGAATAACAGTATAAATAACAGGAGGAGAGAAGATGTTGCTGCATATGCTAAAGGGTAAGATCCACCGTGCTACGGTAGTGCAGGCGGAGCTTAATTATGTTGGTTCGATAACAATAGATCCCGTGCTTATGGAGGCTGTAGGTATACTTGAATATGAGAAGGTACAGGTGGTCGATATCAACAACGGATCGCGATTTGAGACATATGTGATCACGGGTGAAAAAGACAGCGGTATGATATGTCTCAACGGAGCAGCTGCCCGCGAGGTCAGCGTTGGCGACAAAGTGATCATCATGGCTTACTGCGAGCTTACTCCGGAGGAAGTAAAAGAGCATAGACCGATGGTCGCTTTTGTAGATGATGATAACCATATTACTTCGATCGAAACGAAAGAAAAACATGGAGAATTAGGCAGATGAATGTTCCTTTTTTAGAGTTAAAGACCCAGTATGAAGCGATCAGACCGGAGGTCGAGAAAAAGATTCTCGAGGTGATGGCAAGCGGAGCATATATAGGCGGCGGATATGTCTCAGAATTTGAGTCATCCATAAGTAAATATCTCGGAGTGAAGCATGTGGTAAGCTGTTCAAGCGGTACTGCCGCTTTGGTTCTTGCTCTCAGAGCCTGTGGGGTGCAGCCGGGCGACGAGGTGATCACTACGCCGTTTACTTTCTTTGCTACGGCAGAGGCAATAGCAAGCATAGGAGCCATACCGGTATTTGTTGACGTGAGACAGGATGATTATAATATTGACCCTGATCTGATAGAAGAAGCTGTTACAGAGAAAACCAAGGCTGTTCTTCCTGTGCATATTTTTGGTGCGCCCGCTGATATGGACAGGATCATGGACATAGCTAAAAGACACTGACTAAAGGTGATAGAGGACGATGCACAGGCGATTGGAAGCAGCTACAAGGGGAGAAAAGCCGGAACGCTTGCTGATATCGGCTGTTTTTCTTTTTATCCCACCAAAAATCTCGGAGGCTGCGGTGATGGAGGTATGGTCACAACGAACGATGATGACATTGCAGTCATATTAAAAGCCCTGAAGGAGCATGGCTCGGGGGAGAACGGAGCCAGGGCTTTTGAGATCATGGGTGGAACAAAAGCGGATATTTCCGTGGATGAACAGGGAAGCGATCTTTACAACCCGTACAAGTATTACAATTATCTGATAGCATACAATTCAAGACTTGATGCTGTTCAGGCAGCAGTGCTTTCTATCAAGCTCACCCATTTGGATGAGTACAATCAGAACAGAGCCCGCATAGCAAACAGGTACAATGAAGGTCTGCCGGAGCAGATAAAAAGACCCGTGTACAATAAAGATACGATACCCTGCTGGCATCAGTACGCAGTAAGGTCAGAGTATAAGCATGAGCTGTGTTCATATCTCTCGGAAAAAGGTGTAGGCAACGGGACATTCTATCCGGTGCCGCTTCACAAACAAAAGGCATTTAATGATACAAATTCAAGGTGCGCCGGCGGGAGTCTGCCCGTGGCTGAGGAGATATCCTCACAGTCTGTTTGTCTTCCGGTATTTCCCGAGATGACCGATGAACAGACAGACTATGTGATACAGGTCGTCAATGATTTTTACGCTGAATTGTGATTTGCATTATCATATATAAAAGAGGAAATAATATTGAATAACAATACAGATGTTTTTATCCATCCGACAGCCGAGGTAAGTGAAGCTGCAAAGATCGGTGAGGGCTCTAAAATATGGAATCAGGCTCAGGTGAGAGAGGGTGCCGTGCTCGGCAAAAATTGCGTCATAAGTAAAAATGTGTATATTGATGAAAATGTACATATCGGCTCAGGAGTAAAGATACAAAACAACGTAAATGTGTATCACGGTGTTACTATTGAGGATGATGTATTTCTCGGACCTTCCATGACATTTACCAATGATATGTATCCGCGTGCCTTTAGTAAGGACTGGAAGGTGACTGAGACACTGGTAAAAAAAGGAGCATCCATAGGGGCGAATGCGACGATAAGATGTGGTATAACCATCGGGGAATATGCGACAGTGGGAGCCGGAAGCACAGTGACATCCGATGTAAAGCCGCATGCTCTTGTTGTCGGGAATCCTGCCGCTCAGATTGGGTGGGTGTGCTGCTGCGGATACAGGCTGGATGAGAACGGGCAGTGCCCTGAGTGTGGCAGCAGATACGAAATGATGAACCAAGAAAGAGAGAGTGATCCTGATTGAACAGATATCCGGTAACAAAGCCTTTTTTTTCTGAGGAAGAATACAATAATATAAAAGACTCGCTCTCGTCAGGCTGGGTGGCGCAGGGGCCAAAGGTCGCGGAGTTTGAGAGAAAGATTGCCGCGCATGAGGGAGTAGCCGAGGGAGTGGCGACCACATCGTGTACTACCGCGCTTCATCTTGCCATGACAGCTGAAGGTCTGAAAGAAGGGATGGATGCGATCGCGCCTGCTTTTACATTTGTGGCTACGGAGAACGCCATAGTCATGACCGGTGCTGTTCCTGTGATGTGCGATATTGACAAAAGCACATTTAATATTGACATAGAAAAATTAAGAGAGATCATTAATAATAATTACGAAAAAAAGGGCTCAAAGCTCTGCAATAAAAAGACGAATAATACTCTGTGGGGGATAGTTCCGGTTCATGAATTCGGGCTTTGCTGCGATATAAACTCTGTCAATGAGATCGCGGGACAATACGGACTAAAGGTGATAGAGGATGCTGCCTGTGCCCTCGGAGCCGGGGTAGGAGGTGTTCATCAGGGAGCGTTTGGCAATACATCCTGTATCAGCTTCCATCCGAGAAAGTCCATCACCACCGGAGAGGGCGGGATGATCCTTACCGATGATGCCGATCTTGCAAAGAGACTCAGAGAACTCAGGACTCATGGGAGCACGGTCTCTGCGGATGCCAGGGACAAGTCAGGAGGCTTTTTGTTGCCTGAGCACAATGAAGCCGGCTATAACTACAGGATGACGGATATCCAGGGGGCTATGGGACTTGCGCAGGCAGACAAGCTCGATAGGATCATTGATGCCAAGAGAAAAAGCGCAGCCATCTACAACGAGATAATAAAAGACAGGCTTCCGGAATTCATCACGCCGACGGAACCTGAAGGGTACTTCCACACATATCAGTCCTATGTGTGTATGCTTGATATGAACAGGCTTGGAACAGACTCCATAGAAAAGGGCGGCAGTTTTAGAAATGATCTGATGATGAGGCTTGAGGCAGAGGGGATCGCGACCAGACAGGGAACACATGCGGTCCATATGCTCGGGTATTACAGAAACAGATTCGGATACAAGCCGGAGGACTATCCGTGTGCGTATGCCGCCGATCGTCTCTCTATCACTTTGCCGTTATATGTCGGGATTACCGAAGACGATCAGAAACACATCATAGAAACAATAAGACAAATAATTGACCGGAAACTGTAGAAAGGAAAGATTATATTATTAGTATGGCAGATATAAAAGGAAAGAATGTACTTGTTACCGGGGGAGCCGGTTTTATAGGAAGTCATCTCATCGATGCGCTTTTGGAAAAAGGAGCATCAAAGGTCGTGTGTGTCGATAATTTTTTTCTGGGCAAAGAAGAAAACATCACAGACGCAATGAAGCATGATAACTTTGTGGTGTACAGAGATGACTGCAGGCACTTCGGAGTGATGCTCTCCATCATGGAAAAAGAGAAAACAGACGTAGTATTTAACATGGCTACCATTGCTCTTAACTATTCTTTTTTCAATCCGTTTGATGCGTATATGGTCAATGTTGAAATTGCAGACACATTATTAAAGCTTCTAAAGACCGGAGTATTTGGGACACTTATCCATACTTCATCCTCCGAAAGCTATGGCACAGCCAGATATTCCCCGATGGATGAGGAGCATCCCACAGATCCGACCACGCCCTATGCTGCGGGCAAGGCAGCGGCAGATCTGATGGTACACTCCTTTTCCAAGGTTTTGGATCTTGATATTTCCATAATAAGACCGTTCAACAATTACGGTCCAAGACAAAATGCCGAGGGGCCGCTCGCGGGTATCATACCGGTCACGGCAAAAAGGATCAAGAACGGTGAAAAACCCGTGATACACGGAGACGGAGAGCAGACAAGGGATTTTATCTATGTAAAGGATACCGTGAGGGGACTGCTTCTTGCGTATGAAAATGAGGCTTCAAGAGGTGAGATCATCAACCTCGGAACAGGAATGAACATCTCCATGAACAGGCTTGTAGGATTGATATGCTCGCATATGGGATATGACGGGGAATGGCAGTATGACAGCGACAGAAAGAGTGATGTGAGGGATCTGTGCGCGGACATAACAAAGGCAAAAAAGCTTATTGGTTTTGAACCAATGACCGGCTTTGAACAGGGAATAAAAGAAACGCTTGACTGGTATCAGAACAACAGCCTGATATAGGAGAAACGCTAAATGACGGATGAGGAATTTGAAGAATTATTTGAGAATTATATAGAGAAAAAAAGAGACCGGATGAAGGCGGAATATAACCGTGTGCTGCCTACGGGGGAGTTGATTTTTAACAGGTTCGACAAGGCGGGATATTTAGATGCCGGAGAGGGAACGTCCATATATGATACCTCGGTCATCATGGGAGATGTAAAGATCGGTTCGCATGTATGGATAGGTCCGTACACCCTGCTCGAGGGGGCAAATTCCGAACTGACCATAGGAGACTATGTTACGGTGAATACGGGAGCTGTTATATACACTCATGACTCGACGAAGCATTTTCTCTCACCGGGAGGGGCAGAGCCCTTCAAAAAAGGCAGGGTGAGCATAGGAGATCATACAGTGATCGGTACTTATGCGATGATATCATGCGGCATCAGCATAGGGAAACACTGTGTTGTAGGGGCGCACAGCTATGTGAACAGGGATATTCCTGATCATAGTATCGCCATAGGAAGACCGGCCAAGATAGTAGGCAGGGTGGAGATAGATGAGGACGGGCATGTAGAGCTCGTCTATGACAAATAGTATTACTGCCTGCGTCAGAAAAAATGAATATAACCGGGAGACAAGGAGAAAAAAGATGTTAAGAGCGATGCAGATAGGCTATGGATACTGGGGAGCAAATGTTGCTGCCAAGCTCTCTGTTTCAAAATGCTTTGAATTTGTAAGTCTTGCAGAGCCTGATGATGAGAAAAGAGCGCGCGCGGCGAAAAGATTTCCGGGCATCAGAGTCTACAGGGATTACAGGGATGGCTTCGATGATGATATTGATGTCGTGATCATCTGCACACAGACAGAGTACAGCTATGATATAGCTATGGATGCCATGAAGAGGGGCAGACATATTTTTATAGAAAAACCTCTTGCAAAGAATCTTGAAAAAGCAAATGAGCTGGTCAGGTGTGCCGGGGAAAACAATGTCATCCTTCACTGTGATCATCTGATGATATACAACCCTGTCATCAGATATATCAAAAAAATGATCGATAATAATGAGATGGGTGATCTGCTTTATATAGATGTGGTCAGAGCAAACTTAGGTCCCATCAGAAAGGATATCAATGCTCTTTTAGACCTGGCAGTCCACGATATAGCGGTCGCGGATTATCTGCTTGGCGGGCTCTCACCGGAGAAGATGTCCGCGTTTGGTACCAATACCGTCGGCGAGCAGGACACCCTCACATACCTCACCATGAAGCAGAACGGAGTCCTGATCAATATCAATTCAAGCTGGATATCTCCCGTGAAGATCAGAAGAACTACCATTGCCGGATCAAAGAAAATGTGTATTTTTGACGATATGAAGAGCGACAAGCTGAGGATCTATGACAAGGGTATAGAGGTCACACAGGGCATGGAATATGGTGAGTATGAATTTGGCGTGAGATCGGGAGATCTTCTGATACCCCATATAGAATTTGAGGATTCACTTCTAAACAGCCTCGAGCACTTTGGGATGTGTGTGAATGAAGGCAGGAGTTCTCTGTCAGGACCCGGACAGTGTTTAAGAGTCATGGCAGTGCTTGAAGATGCGCTGAAGGAATTGTATGGAAAAGCATCGTGAAATATCAGTGCGGATAGTACACCGCGAAAAAGCTTTAGGAGCAGCATAACTTATGGATCAAATATCTGAAACAAGAGAAGACGGGATGTCGCTAATTGTTCCTTTTCTAAACGAGCAGGACAACGCCCGTGTCTTCTGTGATACTATGGATGCCTATATTTCCGAGTGTGATTTTGAAGTTCAGTTGGTATTTGTTGATGATGGCTCCACGGATGCCACGGTTGATATATTAAAGGATTATCCATTTAAAAACGCGACCAGACCGGTGATAGTAAGGCTGTCCAAAAACTACGGATCACATGCTGCGATCAGAGCCGGGATAGAGAGAGCGTATTATGGCATATGTACATGGATCGGGATGGATCTGCAGGAGCCTCTTGATATGCTTAAACTATCATGGGAAAAGATAAAAAATGAAGGCTATGACGCAGTATATATAGAAAAAAAGAGCGTGCAGGTTTCTCCGTTTTCCAGATTTCTCTCCAAGAGATACCACAACATGATGAGAAAGTATGCAGTATCAAACTATTCATCGAACGGAGTAAACAATATAGTATTTAATTCAAAGATCAAGAAATATCTGAATGAAAATATAGAATCAAATTCATCGATCATCCTGCAGATAATGGATATCGGATTTAACCACTGTATGATCTCGATGGACTATTCCGAGAGAGAACACGGCAGATCCAAATGGACATTCGGGAAAAAGGTCAAGCTTCTCATAGATTCGTTTGTTTCGTTTTCATTTATGCCTATCAGACTTGTGAGCATAATCGGAATCCTGATGTTCATGACAGGCTGCATAGAGGGACTGATAATAATTATCAACTGGATAGTCAATTCCGATGTTCCGGCAGGCTACTCTACGTTGATATGTATTCTTTCAATAGGCTTTGGAGTGACCAATATTTCTCTTGGCATCATTGCGGAGTACCTTTGGAGGACACTGGATGCAGCGAGAAAAAGACCTGTATTTACGGTAGCGGAACAGATAGATATTACTGAGGTCATGAACACGACAGCCGATTGATTCGGTCAGCTGAGGATGACCGCGAGCAGGGTGCCCTGCCTGATTAGAGGATAATAACGATGAATAAGACCAAAGCTGCGGCTTATATTACATTATATATCAATTTTATAGTATATTCTCTGGCATCGGTGTGCGCCAAGTATGCCGCGATCAGTGAAGATAAGCTCATGTCAGTTGTTTTTATAGGCGGTGAGATCGCACTGCTTGGCATCTATGCGATCATATGGCAGCAGGTATTAAAAAAAATCCCCTTGGGCGTGGCAATGTCAAGCAAGGGGATCACGATAATATACGGGCTTGTATTTGCGGTTATTTTGTTTGGAGAACAGATAACTGTTACCAATATAGTCGGAGCATTGATAGTTGTTGCAGGGATCTGTCTGGTGGCGCAGGATGATTAAATACTATATAGTGGCATTATTATCAGGGCTTCTCTCGTCCGTACAGCAGATTCTTCTCAAAAAAAGCAGCATGGATGAGCATGGCTCGGTAGTCAGGGAATACATAAATATAAGGGTAATAGCAGGCTACGGGATCAATCTCCTGTGCGTGCTTTTGATGGTGTATGCATACATCGGTATGCCCTATAGATACGGTGTTATTCTTGAATCGCTTGCATATATCTATGTGATGATACTTAGCAGGCTTTTTTTTGGAGAGAGGATAACAAAGAAAAGAGTTATCGGGAATTTGCTTATACTTGCGGGAGCGATAGTATTTGTTTTATGATTATAAGTTTGCTTGCGCCGGACCGGGTGGCAGGAATGATTATTTATGAAACGCTGATCCATATGTAAATACCGGTCAGTTTTTGTACCGAGACAGAGGTAAAACAAGCAGGAAGGATATACGAGATGGGTTCAGGTGTGATCAAAGCAATGAAGAATAATAATATATACCTCATAGGAAGTCTTGTTATCATACTTCCGATCCTTTTTTATGCACTATTATCCGTGCCGGCAGCGGACGATGCGACCAATTGTCTGACCATGAAGAGCTATATTGACAGCGGAGACGGTTATTTTTACGGTGCCGTCAAACAGACTGTCAAGCTGTATGAGAATACCAGCGGTTATTATTTTGCCGCTTTTATCAACTATTTCACAACTCCGTTTGCAAGGTGGGGGATAGATGGACTCAGGATCGTCAACCTGATACTGAACTGTATTTTTTTTATTTCATTATATGCTCTGGTACGGGCTGTTTGCAAAACGTTATTAAAGACAAGTGAACATCATTGGAAGCTGTTCTTTTTTGTATTGTTCCTCGTTGTAAACGGATATGCAAATACCGAAATATATACATGGTACTGTGTTTTGATAGCATACGTCTTTTCGGTCAGCATTATGCTTTTTGGGCTTGCTTTATTTATTGACTGTGAGAAAAAAACATTGCCAAAGCTGATTATTTCTGCTGTTTTGGCGCTGCTTGTCAGCGGATCGTCCCTAAACGTCGCAGTCGTAAATATAGAATTATTCTTCGTGGCAGCCCTTATAAAGCTGTACAGAA
Source organism: Eubacterium sp. (assembly GCA_017633905.1). Taxonomy (GTDB): domain Bacteria; phylum Bacillota; class Clostridia; order Lachnospirales; family Lachnospiraceae; genus Eubacterium_F. The sequence continues at coordinate 15,808 of JAGBOK010000088.1, forward strand.
CATCAGGCTTTAGGAATATAATATTATATATTCCATTTGCCATGGCGCTTGTCGGCGGATTTATAAATCTGCTTGCTCCCGGCAATTATATAAGGCATGATGCCGTGACAACCAACTATAATGTTATAAGTGCAGTCGCACATACTATTAGCATAATATATGATAGAGTGCTTTCGCTTGTATCCGAAACGGTATTTATTCCTGTTATGATAATCATTATCATCTGCTGCAGGGAGCTAAAGGATGATGAAAGGCTCACACGGCTTGGTATCCATCCGTTCATCATGAGTGTCCTATGTGCAGCTGCCGTTTTCCTGGTGGATTTTCCGGTCGTGTTCGGATATGCTGACAAATATTTTCCGGACAGATGTGTATATGTGCAGGATGTGGCTGTTTATTTCTTTGGGATCATATGGTGTATGGATCTCGTGCTCTATTACAGAAAAAAGGGAAAGACACCTGGACTATGGGATGCCATGACCAAGGGAAAGCCCGCGGTATATCTTTGTTTGGTATTGTTTTCTCTTGCGGTGTACGGACACAGCGCGCCTGATGGCTGGACAACCATGTATATGTACAAAAACATTATAAACGGTGATGCTGTGGAGTATGCCGATTCACAGAAAGATCTCCTTAGAGAAATAAAAAGCTCAGAGCTTTCGGATGTGGTTCTTCCATATGATGAGAAGGTTCCGGTAGACAAGTTCATCAAGGGGACAGGGATCGGATGGGATCCTGATGACTGGATCAACAGAGGCTATGCGCAGTTATTTGATAAAAACAGTGTGGTTATGGAGACCTTGGAGTGACAGAAGGTCTGTAAACGGTGTCACGATATATGAGAGCAGCCGTATTTTTTATTAACAGATCAGAAGACGGAGGATAAAATGTTAAAGGGTAAAAATATATTGATCGGTATTACCGGCTCGATCGCTGCATACAAGATGGCAGACGCAGTGAGCACGCTCGTCAAACAGGGATGTGATGTCTATGTTATGATGACTGAAAACGCAGCGAATTTTATCAATCCCATCACCTTTGAGACCTTGACTTCACACAAGTGTCTTGTTGATACCTTTGACAGAAATTTCAACTACAACATAGAGCATGTGGCGCTTGCGGACAAGGCGGATGTACTCATGGTCGCGCCCGCCACAGCCAATGTGATAGGGAAGCTTGCGAACGGTATAGCGGATGATATGCTCACGACCACAGCCATAGCCTGCCGCTGTCCGAAGCTCATAGCTCCCGCAATGAATACGGGTATGTATGACTCATTAGTAGTTCAGGACAACTTAAAAAAGCTCAAGAAATATGATTATGAGATCATAGAGCCGGATAGCGGACGCCTTGCCTGCGGCACGACGGGACGGGGGAGACTCGCGCCGGTAGACGAGCTTCTGGAGCATATATACTATGCCGTCAGACATGAGAAGGATATGGCAGGAAAGAAAGTCCTTGTAACTGCGGGACCAACCAGAGAGTATTTTGATCCGGTGAGATATATCACCAATCCTTCATCCGGCAGGATGGGTTATTCCCTTGCAAAGGCAGCCATGCGCAGGGGAGCGGATGTAACTCTTGTGTCAGGTCCTACTGAGCTTTCAGATCCTGTCCGTATGAAAACGATCAGGGTAGAAACTGCCGCACAGATGTTTGATGCAGTGCGTGATTCATATTCAGACCGGGATATCATCATCATGTCGGCAGCAGTCGCGGATTACACACCGGTCGTGTACAATGAAAATAAATTGAAAAAAACCGGGGACACCAAAACAGTGGAATTAAAGCAAACCACGGATATCCTGGCATGGCTTGGAGAGAACAAAGGGGAGGATATGTTTATCTGCGGCTTTGCCATGGAGACGGAAGAGCTCATAGAGCGTGCCCGGAAAAAACTAAATGATAAAAAAGCGGACATGATAATAGCAAACAATTTGAATACCCCGGGCGCAGGCTTTGTTGAAGACACAAATGTAATATCTATCATAACAAAGGACGGAGTAAAGGAACTCCCTCTCATGAGCAAGCCTGAAGCCGCGGATAATATACTTGATGCCATCAGCCGTGAATAGTGATCATAAGTTGTTACTGTTATGAAGTGACATTTGTCAAGAGAAACTTTTCTTTTCTCTTGAAAGTCACGATTTTCCCAAGGATATCGTGAAAAAGTTCCGTATAAACAGTTCCCGGCATGTGGCCACTCTGTTATACGTGGATTGGTTACC